>NZ_JAAKSL010000014.1:0-133338 GCF_049173895.1 Aeromonas sp. 602200 | reverse complement strand
GGTATCGCCAAGCGGTAAGGCAGCGGGTTTTGATCTCGCCATCCCTAGGTTCGAATCCTAGTACCCCAGCCATTTTTCTGTTCTCTTCCACATCAGTGGTCGATAACAAACGGCTATGTAGCTCAGTTGGTTAGAGCATCGCACTCATAATGCGGGGGTCACAGGTTCGAATCCCGTCATAGCCACCATTAATATTGCGGAAGTGGCGAAATTGGTAGACGCACCAGATTTAGGTTCTGGCGCCCTAGGCGTGAGAGTTCGAGTCTCTCCTTCCGCACCATTAATAGCAGTACCAAACAGACCAGCTCACGCTGGTTTTTTTGTATCTGAAATTTGCCTCTCCCCAGTTTTTCTCTCGCGCCTCTATTAACCCATCTCCACGTTAATTCCCGTCCACATCACTCTTCACTGATTCCGAGCACGCCTTGCCACTCTTGTCTCCCGGCCATAAAAAAGCGGCCCGCAGGCCGCTGGTGCACACATTCATCATCCCGGTTATCAGAACGGGAAGAACCAGGGGATCGCCACCACGCTGACCGCCATCACCAACAGGGTGAATGGCACCCCGATACGGATAAAATCGGCAAACTTGTAGTTGCCCGGCCCCAGCACCAGGGTATTGACCGGTGACGAGACCGGCGTCATAAAAGCGGCCGAGGCGGCGATGGCAATGGTCATGGCAAACGGATAGGGCGATACCCCCATCTGTTGCGCCGTGCCCAGCGCAATCGGCGCCATCAGCACTGCGGTGGCGGTGTTGGAGATAAAGAGCCCGATCACCGCGCAGAGGGCAAACAGGCTGGCCAGCATGACCCGCGGCCCCATCTCCCCTACCGCATGGATCAGACCACCGACGATCAGATCCACCCCGCCGGTTTTTTGCAGCGCCAGCGCAAAGGGGAGCATACCGACGATGAGGATCAGGGTCGGCCAGTGGATCGACTTGTAGGCACTTTCCATATCGATGCAGCGAAACTTGCCCATCAGCAGACAGGCGATCAGCGCGGCAATCACGTTGGGCACCGGATCGGTCACCATCAGCAGGATCATCACTCCAAGACAGAAGAGGGCATGAATGGCCTGACTGCGGGCGGGGGCCATCTCGTCCACTTCGGCGGGCAGCCCCATCAGCAGAAAGTCGCGGCTATGGGTCTGCAACTGTCTGATATGGCTCCAATTTCCTACCACCAGCAGGGTGTCGCCCATCTGCAACGGCTCGTCCACCAGCTTGCCTGCCAGTGCCTCACCGTCGCGGCGCAGCCCCACCACGCTCAGACCATAGCTGGAGCGGAAGGTCACCTCACGCACGCTTTTACCCAGCAGCTTGGACTCGGGGATCAGCGACACCTCGGCCATCCCCACCTCCCGCGCCTGATCGGAGAAATACTCCCCGCGCAGGATCATGGGTTCGAGCCGTGCCTCGGTGCAAAACGCCCGCACATCCACCTCGGGGTCTGACATGTCGATCAGCAGCACATCCTTGGCCTGAAATTCACTGATCCCCGACACCGGCACCATCACCCGGCGGAACTTGCGCCAGCGCTCCACCCCGATAACGTGGGCACCATAACGGGCGCGCAGTTGCAGTTCGTCCAGGGTGTGACCAATCAGCGGGGAGTCCGGCCGCAGCGCCAGACGACGGGCCCTACCGGCCAATCGGTAGTCACGGATCAGATCGCGCAGGGTGCGGCGCCCGGTCGGCTTGCCCTTGCCCTCTTCCCCCTCGCCCACCAGGGAGCCGCGCACCAGCAGCATGTAGAGGATGCCCAGCCCCAGGATCAGCACGCCCATGGGGGTGAAATCGAAGAAGCCGAAGCCGTGAATGCGGTGGCGCATCAGCTCGCTGTTGACCACCATGTTGGGGGGCGTGGCCACCAGCGTCATCATGCCGCTGATCAGCCCGGCAAAACCGAGGGGCATCATCAGGCGACCGGCCGGGATCCCCATCCGGTTCGCCACGCTCAGCACCACCGGGATAAAGATGGCCACCACTCCGGTGCTGCTCATCACAGCCCCCAGACTCGCCACCGCTACCATCAGCAACACCAGCAGCTTGGTCTCGCTGCTGCCCGCCACCTTCACCAACGCATCCCCCACCTGATAAGCGATACCGGTGCGCACCAACCCCTCCCCGACAACAAACAGGGCGGCTATCAGAATAACGTTGGGATCGCTAAAGCCCGCCAGTGCCTCCGGCAGGGTGAGGGTGTCGCTCAGCACAAAGAGGATAATGATCAACAGGGCGACCACGTCCATGCGCACCTTGTTGGTCATAAAGAGATAGATGGCGCCAGCCAGCAAACAGAGCACCCAGACAAGCTCGGAATTCAATACAACCTCCTTTTATCACGTGATTCTCCTCCCGGAGAGTGGACTCTATCAGACCACAGCCACGGCGCTATCATCTTGCTACATATCAATAAAGTCCGGCCCGCCGGGGCACCATAACCCATCACTGCTGGAATAACCGGGCGGCAGCGGCGATTTCTTTGATATGGGCCAAGCCCGGGGCGGACAAAAGTCCTGCCCCTCCTCCCCCTCACCCCTTAGAATGGCGCCCTCGCATACTAACCCTCATGCCCAAGGATCAGAAAATGAGCATATTCGAGCTGTTCAGCATCAATAACACGCTAGTGACCATACCGCTGGGTGGCGGCTATGCCATGTCATGGATTGAAGCCATCGGCACCCTGTTTGGTCTGGCCTGTATCTGGTTCGCCAGTCAGGAGAAAACCATCAACTACCTGTTCGGTCTGATCAACGTCAGCCTGTTTGCCATCATCTTCTTCCAGATCCAGCTCTACGGACTGTTGATGCTGCAGCTGTTCTTCTTCTGCGCCAACGTCTACGGCTGGTACGCCTGGACCCGCCCGGCCAACGATCAGGGGGATACCCTGCAGATCCGCTGGCTCAGCAAATCCAAACTGATGGTGACCGCCGCCGTGAGCGTGCTGGCCATCGCTCTGCTGACCCGCTATATCGACCCGGTCTTCGCCACCCTGGCACGCACCTCGGTCTCCCTGCTCAACCTGTTTGGTGCCAACCTTGCCATCCCCGAGCCCTCCCCCGATGCCTTCCCCTTCTGGGATGCCAGCATGACGGTGCTCTCGGTGGTCGCCCAGATCCTGATGACCCGCAAATACGTGGAGAACTGGATCCTCTGGGTCGTCATCAACATCATCAGCATCGGTGTCTATGCCGCGCAGGGCGTTTACGCCATGTCGCTGGAGTACCTGATCTTGCTCTTTATCGCCGCCAACGGCACCCGCCTCTGGGTGATTGCCGCTAAGCGCCAGCCACAGGGGGTATAAGCCATGACGCTGCTACCCCATCTGCAGTGCCGCCCCGACCAGATTGCCGAGCGGGTGGTGCTGTGCGGCGACCCGGCCCGGGTTGACCGCATCGCCAGCCAGCTCGACGAGTGCGAAGTGCTGGGCCAGCACCGGGAGTTTCGTCTCATCAACGGCCGTTATCAGGGAGTGCCCATCACGGTTTGCAGCACCGGCATCGGCGGCGCCTCGGCCATCATAGCGCTGGAGGAGCTGGTGCAGGCGGGTGCCCGATCGCTTATTCGGGTCGGCTCTGCCGGCGCCCTGCAGCACGATATCGGCCTTGGCGACCTTATCGTGGTGGAAGGAGCTGTACGCAATGAGGGAGCCTCGCAGGCCTATCTGCCCGCCGAGTACCCCGCCTGCGCAGACATCTGGCTGCAAGCGGCCCTGCTCAACCATGTAGCGACCGGCAGCCAGCCTCATTGGCACGGGCTGGTACGCTCCCACGACAGCTTCTATCGAGATGATGAGCAGGAGGTGTGCCGCTACTGGCATGCCCGTGGCGTACTGGGCGCTGACATGGAGACCGCCTCCCTGTTGACCGTGGGTCGCCTGCGCAAGGTGCGGGTCGCCGCCGTGCTCTGCAACGTGGTGCTGTTCGAGCAGGATGTGCAGGATGGGGTCAATGAGTACGCCAACGCCGAGCAGGCCATGATGAACGGCGAGCGAAACGCCATCGCCGCCGCCCTCCACGCCCTGCTGCAATAACCCGCAAACCGTTAATCACGGCACATTCGACAGGAGGCGGGCTGGTATCCGGCCCGTGCTCTTGCTAGCCTCATGGCCCTCGTCATCCGGTGCGACAGGCAAGTCATGCAGCAACAGCCCTACCCCCTCGGCCGTTTTCACGCCGAACTCCAGCAGCTTGAACCCCGCTTTGCCGCGGCGCTCGACGCCTGCACCCTGTTTCTGCGCCGTTACCTGCCGGGCGAATTGATCATGCGGCAGGGGGAGCAGAGCGAGCAGCTCTATCTGGTCGAACGTGGCCGGGTCTCCCTCAACAGCACGGTACACTCTGGCCGCCGCTTCCAGCTCGGCGAGATTGAGTGTCACAGCCAGATCTTCGGTGAGATGGAGTTCTTCAGTGCCACCCCGGTGCAGTGGAACGTGGTGGCCGAGACCGAGCTGGACGCCCGAGTCATCTGTGCCCACAAGCTGGCCCAGCGGCTGCTGGCAGAACCTGAGTTGACCCTCTTTTTCGCCGCTGCACTTGCCAGCGACTATCTCGATACCCTGGAGATCACCACCAGCCGGCTGCTCCACCCCATTGCCTACAACATCGCCTATGAGCTGTGGCGAGAACGCCAGCGCACTCCCATGCTGGGATCGCGCAAGCGGGCCCACGAGGCGGCCCGCTTTGGCACCACAGAGCGGGTCTACCGCCGCGCCCTCAAGGAGCTGGTCGAACAGGGCATAGTTGCCGACGGCAGCGATGGCCCTGTTATCGCCGATCTGACCAGGCTGCGCGCCTATCTCGACCTTTGATTTCCATTCACCTCATTTCGATTAACCCTGTCAGGAGAGAGCCATGTCTACCCATCCCGAATTCACCTTCTTCAGCCGCTTCGTCGCCGATATTCAGGCGGGCCGCAAAACCATCACCATTCGCGACGAGAGCGAAGCCAACTGGCAGCCTGGCCAGCGGTTGGCGCTGTTTACCAACCCGGAGCACCAGCCCTTTGGCACCATAGAGGTGCTCTCGGTCAAGGCGGTAGCCTTCGATGAACTGAATGACGAGCACGCCCGTCAGGAGAACATGACACTCCCCGAGCTCAAACAGGTGATCCGCGATATCTACCCCGATCTGCCGCCGCTCTATGTGATTGAATTCAAACTGATTGCCTGAGCCGGATTTGGCCATTGCCGAGCGATGTGTTAATAGTGTCCTCTTTTGAATCATGGAGGTGCCCCGAGTGTTTGAAATAGCGAGCCTGAAAGAGGGGATGATGCACGGGGTCGAGCTGTTCCAGCTGCTGCTGGAGATCATCTCCATCGCCTGTGTGGTGATAGGGCTTTGCAAGACCCTCTGGCTGGCGGCAAGAGTGCGGGATCACCAGCCCGGCTTTCCGCGCATTCGCCTCTGTTTCGGCAGTTGGCTCATCTTGGCGCTGGAGTTCCAGCTGGCCGCCGACATCCTGGCCACCACGGTCGCGCCGAGCAAGGAGGAGCTGATCCGCCTTGCCATCATCGCTGTGATCCGCACCTTCCTGAACTACTTCCTCGGCAAGGAGCTGGAGGCGCAGGCGGAACGCCAGCAGGAACCAAACGCCGAGCAGGCCAAGGCTGCTCAATAACCTGTATCGCTGCGGTGCATCAGCGCTAAGTGCCGTGCCATCCCGACCACCTCCGTGGCTCGGGATGGCGCCTGTGTGACCCTCCCCGCACTTTTGGAAATCAGCCAACAATGGAACCCTTTTCAAGGTTTCCCCTGCCCTGTTGAGGGCCAGATCATCTGGGTAAGATAGGAATAACTCCCCCTCAACCGGCCGCACTGATGAATACGCACTCCCTCCACACGCCCGATATCGACCTCGATAGCTGTGTCATCTATCAGATCTACCCCATGAGTTTTCAGGACAGCGATGGCGATGGACTGGGCGACATCAACGGCATCCGCCAGCGCCTCGGTTATCTGGCCACCCTCGGGGTCGATATGCTCTGGCTCACCCCCATCTATCGCTCCCCCAAGCGGGACAACGGCTACGACGTGGTGGACTACCGTGCCATCGACCCCGCCTTCGGCACCCTGACCGAGATGGAGCAGCTGATAGCCGAAGCGGCCGCCCACGGCATCGGCATCATGATGGATATCGTCGCCAACCACACCTCCACCGAGCACGAGTGGTTTATGAAGGCACTGGCCGGGGATCCCCGTTATCAGAGTTATTACGTGTTTCGCGACCAGGCCTTCGTTGACGCTCACCCCATTACCTCGATTTTTGGCGGCAGCGGCTGGCAGTATGTGCCAGCGCTTGATCGCTACTACCTGCACAACTTCGATCCCAGTCAGGCTGATCTGGACTGGGATAACCCGGCGGTGCGGGCCGAGATGGCAGAGGTGATCAACTTCTGGCTGGGCAAAGGGATCAAGGGATTTCGCTTCGATGTGATCGACATGGTGAGCAAGGAGTGGGACCGACTGGCCATGAACAACGGCCCGCGCCTGCACGACTATATCCGCGAGCTCAATGCCGCCAGCTTCGGCGGCAAGGGGATCATCACGGTAGGGGAGACCTGGGGGGCCGATCTCGCCCATATGCAGAACTATTCGAACCACAACGGCAGCGAGTTCAGCATGGTGTTCAACTTCGAGCATCTGGGGCTCGGCAGTGATAAGTGGTCATCCTGCTTCGATCCCCTCGCCTTCAAGCGAGCCATGGCCCGCCACCAGCAAGGGCTGCACGGTCAGGGCTGGAACAGCCTGTTTCTCGGCAACCACGACCTGCCCCGCGCCGTCTCCCGCTTTGGCGATGACAGGCCAGAGTGGCGTGAAACCAGCGCCAGGCTGTGGGCCATGGTGCTGCATATGATGCAGGGCACCCCCTTCATCTATCAGGGGGAGGAGCTCGCCATGACCAACCGCCACTGGCAGCCGGGCGAGCTGCGCGATGTGGAGGCGCTCAACTACCGCGCCAGCCAGTCAGGGCTGGATCCTGCCGAGCTGAGTCGGCGGCTCGATGCCATCGGCCGCGACAACGCCCGTACCCCGATGCAGTGGGACGCCGGCCCCCACGCCGGATTCAGCACGGCCACGCCCTGGATCGCCCTCAACGCCAACCACATTGAAATCAACGCCGCCGAGCAGTTGATCCGACCCGACTCGCCGTTTCACTGCTATCGCCAGCTCATCGCCCTGCGCAAGGCCCACCCTGTCATTCGCCACGGCAATTTCGAGCTGCTGGATGGGGATGATCCCGAGCGCATCAGCTATCGCCGCCACTGGCAGGATCCGGTCAGCGGAGAGCAGCACACCCTGCTGCTGCTCGCCAATCTCACGGCGAACCCCTTGCCGCTGCCCCACTTCGACAAGGTGACAGACAAGATGCGGTTGCTGCTGGCCAATTACCCAAGCGAACCACTGCCACTCTTCGCCCCTTATCAGTGCGCCATCTGGCTACAAGTGGAGCGGGGTTAACCCCGTGCTGACGGGCCATGTCAATGGCCCGTCAATCGCCCCCGCCGGTTATCAGCATAAAATCACGCCCCCACTAGGCGGTATTAAATTAACCACTATTACTGACTTATTAATTGATTATTTATCCCGTTTGATACGCTCTCATTGCCCCTCTTACTATGCCTGCGACCTATCCATTGCCGATGCAACTATCGGCCTTCAAACTGGCATAGCAAAGTGGAAAACAGATGATCACCACAGACGGGAATAACGCAGTCGCCTCGGTGGCGTACCGCACCAGCGAAGTCATCGCCATCTACCCCATCACCCCCAGCTCGGCCATGGCCGAGCAGTCGTCGGCCTGGTCGAGCGAACGGGGCAAGAACCTCTGGGGGGATGTCCCCCGGGTTGTCGAGATGCAGTCGGAAGGGGGCGCCATCGCCGCCGTCCACGGCGCCCTGCAGACCGGCGCGCTGGCGACTTCGTTTACCTCGTCGCAGGGGTTGCTGCTGATGATCCCCAACCTCTACAAGCTGGCGGGCCAGCTCATCCCCTTCGTGCTGCATGTGGCGGCACGCACCGTGGCGACCCACGCGCTATCGATCTTTGGCGATCACTCGGACGTGATGGCGGTGCGCCAGACCGGCTGTGCCATGCTCTGTGCCAGCAATGTGCAGGAGGCGCAGGACTTTGCCCTGATCTCCCAGATAGCGAGCCTCAACAGCCGCCTCCCCTTTATCCACTTCTTCGACGGCTTTCGTACCTCTCACGAGATCGCCAAGATAGCGCCGCTCGCTGACGACACTCTGCGTGCCCTGCTGCCCGCAGATGCGATCCGTGCTCATCGTGACCGGGCGCTAACCCCCGACAAACCGGTCATTCGCGGCACCGCCGCCAACCCGGACACCTACTTCCAGTGCCGAGAGGCGAGCAACCCCTGGTATGACGCCGCCTATGGCCATGTGAGCGAGGCGATGCAGGCTTTTGGCGAGCAGACCAGCCGCCACTACCGGCCGTTTGAATATGTCGGCCACCCGCAGGCGGAGCGGATTGTGGTGCTGATGGGCTCGGCCATCGGCACCTGTGAAGAGGTGATCGAGCGCCTGCTGGCCCAAGGGGAGAAGGTAGGTCTGGTGAAGGTGCGGCTGTTCCGCCCCTTCTCGGCCGAGCACCTGTTGGCCGCAATTCCCGAGAGTGCCCGCACCATCGCAGTACTGGATCGTACCAAAGAGCCGGGCGCACAGGCCGAGCCACTCTATCTCGACGTAATGACGGCGCTGGCCGAAGCGGTCAGCCGGGGCGAGCGGGCAAGCCTGCCGCGGGTCATCGGCGGCCGCTATGGTCTCTCTTCCAAAGAGTTCGGCCCCGCTTGCGCACTGGCGGTGTTTGCCGAACTGGCACAGGAGAACCCGCGCCCGCGCTTTACCGTCGGCATCTTCGATGACATCACAGGCCTCTCACTACCGCTGCCCGCGCTGAATTCACAAAGCCCCATCAACGGCCAGCAACACAAGCTGGAAGCGCTCTTCTACGGCCTTGGCAGCGACGGCACCGTCTCGGCGGCCAAGAACAGCATCAAGATCCTCGGCAACCACACCGACCTCTATCCGCAGGGCTATTTCGTCTACGACTCGAAAAAGGCGGGGGGTCTCACCGTCTCTCACCTGCGGGTGGGCGAGCGGCCGCTGCAAGCGGCCTATCTGGTGGAAGAGGCGGACTTTATCGGCTGCCATCAGTGGCAGTTTGTCGACAAGTACCGGATGGCGGAACGCTTGAAAGCGGGCGGCATCTTCCTGCTCAACACCCCCTACAGCGAAGCGGAGATCTGGCAACGACTACCCAGCGAGGTACAGCATGCCCTGCGCGAGAAAGAGGCGCGCTTCTACATCATCAACGCCGCCAAAATTGCCCGCGACTGCCAGCTGGGCAACCGCATCAATACCGTGATGCAGATGGCCTTCTTCCAGCTCAGCGCCATCATTCCCCCCGCAGAGGCGACCAGCCTGCTGAAGCAAGCCATCGCCACCAGCTATGGCAGCAAGGGGCAGACACTGGTCGAGCGCAACTGGATGGCACTGGAGGCAACCTGCGCCGCACTGACCCGGGTGCCACTTGGCGAGCTGGATCCTACCAGCCGCCCCCGCCCGCCGGTGGTTTCGGCCAAGGCCCCCAATTTTGTCCAGACCGTCACCGCCGCCATGCTGGCGGGGCAGGGTGACAGCCTGCCGGTCTCCGCCTTCCCGCCGGATGGCACCTGGCCGGTCGGCACCACCCGCTGGGAGAAGCGCAACATCGCCAAGGAGATCCCCATCTGGGAGGCGGAGCTCTGTACCCAGTGCAACTACTGCGTCGCCGCCTGTCCCCACTCGGCCATTCGCGCCAAGGTGGTGGAACCGGATGCGCTGGCCGCTGCTCCCGCCACTCTGGATGCGCTGGATGTGAAATCCCGCGACATGCGCGGCCAGCAGTACGTGCTGCAGGTGGCGCCAGAGGATTGCACCGGCTGCAACCTCTGCGTCGAGGTGTGCCCGGCCAAGGATCGCAGCAACCCGGATCGCAAGGCGATCAATATGGCTTCACGGCTCGATCACCTCGACGAGCAGAAGGCCAACTACGACTTCTTCCTCGACCTGCCAGAGCGCAGCGCCGAGCAGCTGGAGCGCATCGACATTCGCACCTCCCAGCTCATCTCGCCGCTGTTTGAATACTCGGGCGCCTGCTCCGGCTGTGGCGAGACACCCTACATCAAGCTGCTGACCCAGCTCTATGGCGATCGGCTGCTGATTGCCAACGCCACCGGCTGCTCGTCCATTTATGGCGGCAACCTGCCTACCACCCCCTATACCACCAACGCCGAGGGGCGAGGGCCGGCCTGGGCCAACTCCTTGTTCGAGGACAACGCCGAGTTTGGCTTGGGCTTCCGGCTCACCGTGGATCAGCATCGCGAGCGGGTACGCCGCCTGCTGGCAAGCCTGGGGGACACCGTCCCGGCCGGGCTACAACAGGGGCTGCAAGACACCAGCCTGCCGATCTCCGAACAGCGCGCCCATATCGAGCAACTGCGCGCACTGCTGCAGGGGCGCACCGACGCCGCGGCCCAGGAGCTGGCCCGTGATGCGGACTACCTGGTGGAGAAATCGGTCTGGCTCATCGGCGGCGACGGCTGGGCCTACGACATCGGCTACGGCGGGCTCGATCACGTGCTGAGCCTGGGGGAGAACATCAACGTGCTGGTGCTCGACACCCAGTGCTACTCCAACACCGGCGGCCAGCAGTCCAAGGCCACCCCGCTCGGCGCCATCACCAAGTTTGGCGAGCAGGGCAAGCGCAAGGGACGCAAGGATCTTGGCGCCAACGTGATGATGTATGGTCACGTCTACGTGGCGCAGATCTCCCTCGGCGCCCAGATGAACCAGACGGTAAAAGCGATTCAGGAGGCGGAAGCCTACCCGGGCCCCTCTCTCATCATCGCCTACAGCCCCTGCGAGGAGCATGGCTACGACATGGCCGAGAGCCACGAGCAGATGAAGCAGCTGACAGCCACCGGCTTCTGGCCGCTCTACCGCTTCGATCCACGCCGCGCTGACGAGGGTAAATTGCCGCTGGCGCTCGACTCGCGGGCCCCCAATGCCTCGCTGGCCGAGACCTTGCGCCATGAGCCCCGCTTCCAGCGGCTGGAACGCCAGCTGCCGGAGGTAGCCTGCAAACTCTATGAAGAGGCGGAGCAGGAGGCCAATCGCCGCTTCGCCTGGCTGAGCCAGCTGGCGGGCAAGGAGAGTCCGGCGCAGGAGTAACTCGCGCATGGCTTGATAGCAACAGCCACGCTATTCGCCAAATAATAATCAGGGCTCCCCGCGGGGAGCCCTGATGCTATCTATGGTGAGCCAATGTCGGCGCAGGCCAAATCAGGCGCTGATGGAGGCCAGCTCATGGCGCTTCAACGCCAGCAGGGTGATGAGCAGCGCCAGCGTGGCGATCAGTGCCATGCCGATATAGGTCGCGCTGAAGCCCGGGGCCAGCAGATAGGGGGCAAGTCGGCTCAGATCGCCATCGCTGCCGGCTGGTAGGCGGAAATGAAACAGCATGGAGCAGATGGCCACGCCAACGGCACCGCCGAGCTCCCGCCCAAAGTTGAACAGCGACATACCGATGCCGCGATCTTCCCGTGGCAGGGCATTTTGCACCACCACCGAGAGGGCAGGCAGCACCAGACCCAGACCAATACCGGCAAACCCGAGCGCCAGTCTGACCCAGGCATCGAAGTGGATCTGCCAGAGCGCCACCGCCGCGAGGCCAAAGCCCACCGCGACAAAGCTCTTGTAGTGACCGGTACGGCCAATCAGCTTGCCGCCGACAAAGGCGCCGGCGGTGATGCAGATCATGAAGATGACCATGATGGCACCGCTCTCGCTGGCGCTCATCCCCTTCTGCCACTGCATCTGCAACGGCAGATAGACCAGCACGGCAAACATCAGCAACTGGGAGAGCATCACCAGCAGCACGCTCACCAGATAGCCGGGCAGCCGCGCCAGATGGGCGGGCAGAATGGGGTCGTGGGCACGCCGCTCAATCAGAATCAGCAGCAGCAACGCGACGCCCAGCGCCGCCGAGAGCCAGACGGCAGGCAGCGCCGCCTCCGGCGAGAGCAGCAACAGGGTGAGCGTGGTGACGGTAATCAGCAGACCCGCCCCCTTCCAGTCGAAGCGACTGTGACGACGCACGTTGAGCTGCTTGAGGTTGCGGTTGATGAGAAAGACCGCCAGCGCCCCGAGCGGCAGATTGATCCAGAAGATCCAGCGCCAGCTGAGCTGCTCGGTGAAGTAGCCGCCGAGCAAGGGGCCGGCGATACTGGAGACCGCATAGACCGCCGAAATGTAGCCCTGATACTTGCCCACCTCCCGCGGCGGAATGGTGTCGGCAATCACGGTAAACGCGAGGGCAATCAGGCCGCCGCCCCCCAGCCCTTGCAGCACCCGCGCTGCCAACAGGGTCGGCAGATCCTGGGAGAGCGCACAGGCCACCGAGCCCGCCAGAAACAGGCCGATACCGATATTGAGCATCCGCACCCGGCCAAAGAGATCGCTCAGCTTGCCGTAGAGGGGCAGCACGGCGGTGGCCGCCAGCAGATAGGCGGTGACCACCCAGGTGAGGGCGGCCCCAGCGTGCAACTCGGCGCCAATCATGGGCAGCGGGGTGGTGACTATGCTCTTTTCCAGTGAACCGAGCGCGATCACCAGCGCCACACTGGAGAAGATGGTTTTGGGGGATATTTTCGAAGTCATAAGCGGACTCACTGATCTGATATGCCAAAGTATCCGGCAATGAACGGATTATTGTCTCACAAATCAGCAAGAGATAGAAAAAACGGCGGCCACAATCTGCCCAACCATGAGGCCGATCCCACAAAACGCCGATCGTTTCTGCTAGCCTGCTCTATTTGATTCGAGGAGCCCCCATGAGCGAGCGTGAGCAGTACGGGTTTGATCACTACGATGCCCTGATTTTCGATATGGATGGCACTTTGGTAGATTCCATGCCCCTTCATCTGGATGCCTGGGAGCTCACCTGCGCAGAATTCGGCATCCCCTTCGAGCGGGAACAGCTCTATCAGTACGGCGGCATTCCCACCCGCAAGATCATCGCCATGCTGGCCGAGCAGCAGGGGCTGACGGTGGATGTCGAGGCCTTTACCCGCCGCAAGATTGCCCTCTATATGGCCCATATCGACAAGGTCAGCGTCTTTCCCAAGATGTGGGAGCTGGTCAGGCTCTATCACGGCAAGGTCAAGATGGGGATTGGCACCGGCTCACCGCGCAATCAGGCGGACTCCATCCTCAAAAGCACCGGGCTCGATGCCTATATCTCTGTGGTGGTCAGCGCCGATGATGTCACCAACCACAAACCGCATCCCGACACCTTCTTGCGGGTGGCCGAACTGCTCGGCGCCAATCCCGCCAACTGTCTGGTGTTTGAAGATACCCGGATCGGGCTTGAGGCTGGCAAGGCGGCAGGGATGGATACTCTACTGGTAATGGAAGGCGAACTGCACCAGAGGTAGATCGCAAGCGGACAGCGGCAACATGGCGCCACCTCGATGGTGCCATGATGCTGTTCAACTCGCGGATAAAGGGTTCTCCTGCAAACAGGAGACGAGCGTCGGCCCGGTGGCAACTGTCAAGGAGAGTGCATCGACCATGGCTTCCTCCTTCCATGCCTGATGCTGGCGCAACAACGCCAGTGCTTCAACCGGCGTATCTGCAAAGATGGGGGCCGCCATGGCGGCAAATCCCTGCTCAACCAGTTGACGACGCTCATCGCTATAGCGCGGGGCATTGGCATCGAGATAGGTAAGCGCCTGGCCCAGCGTGAAAAAGTGATAGTTGGGCATCGAATGACCCTCAAAAATAAAGTGCCATTCTACTCCTTTCTGCTCCATTTCCAGCCTTAAACCCTTGTCCATCCGGTGATCTCGTTCACATTTTTGTTAACAATCCCGCAGACAACCATGCCACGGCAGCTGGCCTCGCCCGCGACCCTTTCATCCCTGGCAGGCTGTAGACTACAACCGGCGCAGAGAGCCCGATCTACAGCGCTGCGTCGAGCCAACGTCATCCTCTCTTGACCATGCCGCACCCGGTCAGCCGATATATTGCCAACCCTGGTCACCTCGATATGGGACCACTGGGCTGTGTCACGCATATTTCACCAGATACATAAAAAGATAAAAACGCTCCGAGTCTTGGCCAACCGTCAGCCTACCGATAATTAACAAGCATCCCCCATGCAAATATTTGAATTATATTCCAGCCACATCTTTAACTACTGTTACAGTAATGTCTGCTAACATATTTTTGCGCGGCAAGATAGATGACTAAAAAAACATAAAGTACATATCTATGCACAATAAAATAGTTTGATGGCAGCTTGATGCATCGCATTAACCCTTTCTTTACACTCCTTCACTGCCAAGGTATCTGCCCCAACCCCCGCCCGGACTGGACTATTGCTCGATGCATGGCCATTGGCGGACAAACAGGTGACTATTCAGCATGAATTGAATAGCAATCACATTAAATTTGCACCCATTGAGCCATCTCATAGAAATGCAATCAGCGGTTTGCAACCCCTGATAGCCACTCATAGAATCGCAGCGTCTGAAATATCTACCCTGTCCTCTTCTCCCTTATTCCTCTCAGTAATTGAGTGGATCACAAATAATAACCGGGGATGCCGCCGCTGGCGCAGTGGCCGTGGCGTACAACAAGATGGGGTAAACCTGTACCTGAATGAACAACAAATATTAAAAAGAGGCATATCTATGAGTGGCACCATCATCAAGTCGGCAAGAAATACCCCCCATGCACCCCAGGATCTGGGCCCCTGCACCCAAACGGTGGCGTTTTCTCATTACAACAATATCTCGGCCCAGCTGCCGGTCGATCCGGCCACCGGCAAGATGGTGAGTGACGATGTCACCGCGCAGGCCAGACAGTGCCTGAGCAACCTCAAGGCGATCATCGAGAGCATCGGCCATGTGATGGACGATATGGTCAAAGCGACCATCTTCCTGAAAGAGATGGCGGACCTGGAGGCGGTCAACGCCGTCTATCGCGAATTCTTCCCGGGCTATCTGCCGACCCGCACCACCCTCGCTGTCGCCGCCCTGCCGCTGGGTGCGCTGGTGCAGATCGATGCCATCATCTCCAACGGCGAAGGCACCTTCCCGCAAGATCCTTGCCCGCTGGTGAAGCTCGCCCGCAACAGTGACAAGGCGCCGCACAATCCGTTCTCCACCCACACCGTGGCCTTCTCCCACTACAACAATATCGGCGCCCAGCTGCCGGTCGATGCGGCCTCTGGCCAGCTGGTTGCCGGTGGCATCAAGGAGCAGGCGGGCCAGTGCCTGCGCAATATCAAGGCGGTGCTGGAGAGCATCGATGTGCCGTTTGACGATATCGTCAAGGTTACCGTCTATCTGACCAATCTGGCCGATCTGGAGGCCGTCAACGAGGTCTACACCACCTTCTTCCCCGACTCCGCCATTGCCCGCGCCGCCGCCTATATGCCGGCCCGCAGCGTGATTGCCGCCTCCGCCCTGCCCATGGGTGCGCTGGTACAGATGGATGCGGTCATCTCCCACGGTGACGGCACCCCGCCGCAACTGGTGGAAGACAGACACAATCTGGTGATCCGCGCCCGCAATACCGACAAGGCACCGCGCAGCCCACTCCATTGCCAGACTGTCGCCTTCTCCCACTACAACCATCTCTCTGCGCAGTTACCGATAGACCCCGCCACCGGCAAGATCCTGGCTGGCTGCATCAAGGAGCAGACCGCCCAGTGCCTGAGCAATATCAAGGCGATTGTGGAGAGCATCGGCCATGTAATGGACGATATCGTCAAGGTCAATATCCAGCTCGGCAATATCGCGGATCTGGATGCGGTCAACGCCGTCTACACCAAATACTTCCCGAGTTATCTGCCTGCCCGCACCGTGATTGGCGTGAGCGAGCTGCCCGCTGGCGCCCTGGTGCAAATGGATGCGGTGATGTCCAACGCGGAAAGCACCCCGCCGCAGGCGTAAAGGTTGCGGAAATAAAAAAGAGACCGGCTATATGCCGGTCTCTTTTTACATGCCAGACAAAGGGGTAGCCCCTCAGCCCTCAATATCGCGGTTCCTGATCGCCACTCTGACCGCCTCTGCCGTGGTGGCTACACCGAGTCGACGGCGGGCACTGCGCAGATGGTTCTCGACCGTGCGCACCGAGAGTTTCAGGGTGGTGGCGATATCGGCATGGCGCCAACCCCGGGAGACCCACTCCAGCACTTCGCGCTCGCGCCCAGTGAGGCCACGCTCGTGGCCCGCTACCGGCACCGCCATCAGGCGACGAGCTGCATGAAAAGCCGCCACCGCGATCAGCGCAAGGCCAACCCGAGCGGGAGCGCTGGCATCGATCTGATCGCCGCCAAAGCTCATCGCCCCTTCCAGTCCCAACGGCCCATAGACGGGAACCTGCAAGCCATGTCGGCCCGGCCCCTCAGGATGGCGAACGATACGGTACTGCTCGCCAGCAGCGCCAACCGTTTTGCTCCAGAAGAAGGGCTGGTCTCGCTCCCTGATATGCATCGCCATCGGGCACTCGCGCATATAGGCATGCAGGTCGACCGCCTCGCCGCTCTCCAACCACGCCCCCTCCAGCCAGTAGAGGTGCTCGACCACCCCCTCCTCGCTGGCGCTGATGGAGAAGAGCGCAAAGCGGTGATACCCCAGCGGAGTGGCAAAGGCGCGCACCAGTTGCTGGATCTCCTCCAGCCGCTGACACCCTTCCAGCGCCACCGCGACCTGCAGCGCATTCGCTGGCGACGACGACAACCTCATCGCTTGGCAACCGCCTCCAGCAAGGTGGTAGCAGCCAGCTTGCCGAGGTTATTGCCCGCCAGCGGGCTGTCACCGGTCAGCAGATTGCGATCCCGGCACACCTCTCCCGAGATGCCGTTGTTGACGATCTCGAAGCCAATCTCTTTGAGCCTCTCGCCAAACTTCCAAGTGAGGTGGCCAGGCATATAGCCAATTGCCGGGGTCTGGGCATCCAGCTCATCGGGGAAAGCGCAGATCTTGTAGCCCGCGAAGGTCTCTGGATTGGCCACCGCCAGCAGCGCAGCAGGCCCGTGACAGAGGGAGATGATGAAGCGATCGTTGGCCATCGCCCACTCCAGCAGCGCTTTCACCTCGGCACTCTCCGGCAGCCCCATCAGGGCGCCGTGCCCGCCCGGAATAAAGACGCCGATATAGTCCGAGTCGGCGGCCAGCGCCTGTTTCAGCAGGTCGGCCAGCTTGGCCGGTTGGCGGAACTGCGCCTGATATTTGCCATAGAGCCCCAGCACCTCTTCGTCTTCGCCGGGCATGGCCCACCACTCGAACTTGACCGGATTGCCGGAGAGGGTGGCCACGTCAAAGGCAAAGCCCGCCTTGTCGAGGTGATACATGGGCAGCAGGGTTTCGACCGGATGGTTGCCGGTGGAAAACAGGGTGCCGTTGTCGGTGGGCAGATAACGCTCATCGGCACCGATCAGCAGGATCTTCCAGCGCCCCTCCCGATAGGGAGTGGGATAGTCGGCCCCGGCAAGGTCAGATTTGCGCGAGGTGAACTGGCTCAGGGAGTAGGGCGATGGGAAGAAGGCATTCTGCTCTGCCGGATCCGGGGTCGGTTGTTTATCGTCAACAAGCATATCGGTCATGGGTCAGGCTCCAGTAGTGGTGGACTCGGTCTCACAGTATTGACTGTCAGAGACCAAGTAAATGAGGGTTTTCCCTCAACCGCCATGACTATGGCAAGGGATGTGACCACGCTGCGACAAAACCTGAACAGAATCCCCGCCAGACTTAGGCCATCGCGACAAATGCCCTGACGATGGCATCCATGACCGCCCTGACCCGCGCGGCATGCTGCACATCCTGATGGGTCACCAGCCACACATCGTAGGATTGCTGTAACTGCCGCTCGGGCCAGACCCGCACCAACCCGGCTTGCTCGGCAAGCGGAACCGCTACCTCGCCAAGCCCCAGCCCCATCAACAGGGCCTGACGCAGCATCAGGCTGGTATTGACCCCCGCGGCGACCGTGGCCCCCTCGGCCGCCTCTTCGAGCATCATTGGCGAGCGAGCGCTCTGCCAGTGGGGCTCATACACCACCAGCGAATGGCCCGCAAAACCGGTGCCCGCTTCGGGAATGCCATGGCGAGCCAGATAGTCGGCGGAGGCATACAACCCGACCGGCCAGGAGGCCAGCTTGCGAATAATCAGGTCGGGATTGTCCGGCTTCACCGTCCGGATCGCGATATCCGCTTCCCGCAGGGACAGATTGACCACCTGGGTCGAGGTATTGAGGATGACCCTGATATCTGGATAACGCTGATGCAGCTCGGTCAGGGCCGGTATCAGAAAATCCATCCCCAGGGTGTCTGTGGTCGCCACGCTGACCTCACCGACCAGACGGTTGTCGACCCCTTGCGCCGCCCGCACGAAATCAATGGCAGCCAGCTCCATCTGCTGGGCGCTGGCCAGCACTATCTCTCCGACATTAGTCAGCACATACCCCTTGGATGTACGGAGAAACAGCGTGGCCGCCAGACCATGCTCCAGTGCGGCAATCCGTCTGCCAATGGTGGCCTGATCGACCCCGACCACACGGGCGGCGCCCCTCAGGCTTCCTTCCCGATGCAACGCCAGAAAAATTTTCGCATCATCCCAGTTCATCACGACTCCCGATTGAAATGCATTTTTGCATTACAGGTGAGGGATAATACTGCGTTTATTCATCAGCAATCTCCACTATCTTGGTGCTCATCCCATCCGGGGAACCCCATATCACCTCGTTACAGGAGCCGCTGATGCATAACGCCTATTCCATTCCCGCCACCATGAGCGCGGTAGAAATTACCCAGCCAGGTGGCCCCGATGTCTTGCAACTGACCACCCGCGCCACACCGGCGCCCAAACCCGATGAGGTCTTGATCCGGCACTATGCGACCGGCATCAATGGGCCGGATGTGATGCAGCGCAAAGGGCTCTACCCGCCTCCGGTAGGGGCATCGGATATTCCCGGGCTGGAGGTCGCCGGGGTCGTGGTCGCCAAGGGGGAGCAGGTGCCCCATCTCAAGATTGGCGACAAGGTCGCCGCGCTGATTTCGGGTGGCGGCTACGCCGAATACAGCGTCGCCCACCAGAGCAATGTCCTGCCCCTGCCACCCGGATTGAGCTTTGTCGAAGCCGCGGCGCTGCCGGAAACCTTTATGACGGTCTGGTCAAATATGTTTGAACGGGGTCAGTTTAAAAAAGGGGACATTATCTTGATCCATGGCGGTGCCTCCGGCATCGGCACGACCGCCACCATGCTGGCCAAGGCATTTGGCGCCGCCAAAATCATCACCACGGTCGGCTCACCCGAGCAGCAGGCCGCCAGCATCAAGCTGGGCGCGGATGTGGCCGTGCTCTACAAGGAGGAGGATTTTGTCGAGGCAGTGCATGCTGCCACCGATGACCATGGCGCCGACATCATTCTCGATATCATTGGCGGGGAGTATGTCGCGCGCAACTATGCGGCGGCCGCCATCAATGGCCGCATAGTCCAGATCGGCATTATTGCGGGCGCCGCCCCCAATCTCGATCTGTTTCCCATGCTGCAAAAGCGGCTGACCCATATCGGCTCTACCCTGCGCTCGCGTACTCCGCAGGAAAAAGCCGACCTGATCGCCCAGCTGCAAACTCATGTCTGGCCATTTATCGAACGCGGTGAGGTCAAACCGCAGGTTTACCAGACCTTCCCGCTGCATGAGGCCGCCGCCGCCCACCATTTGCTGGATTCAGGCCGTCATATCGGCAAGCTGGTATTAACCATGGCGCCGTTATCATCAGATAAATAAGGCACATAGCAGACTTGGTTGAGGTGGGTGCGGTGATATCCAACACGGAAAGTACCCCGCCGCAGGCGTAAGGGTTGCAATAAATAAAAAGAGACCGGCTAAATGCCGGTCTCTTTTTAGGTAACAGGAAGGGGTATTATTTTTATGGCATCGTCTTAAAGAACGCGAACGTCCGATTACGCTTCGCTAATCGAACCTGCGAGCTCAGTCTCATCAGTATGAAACATTCTTCTTATGAAGAACCGAAAGTAACTTTGTGAAGTTAGATAGTCAACTCCAAGATATGGCATGTCACCATGAATGGGATGTTCAGTAAGGCCATAAAAATGAGATGCTTTATAATCAAGATCTGTTACATCTTCATATAACCGCCTTAATAAGCCTGTTGGTCTTACAAGAAAGTTATGACAGTAAACATCCTCTAGAAGAGACCATTGATATTCTTCCCAATCTAAAAAGCCTTGATCAATATCTCCTTTTTTCCCATCTGTTGTCTGAGTGACCGCTTCAACCACACTCCGACCTATTATAGATAGCTGAGAGCTCCACACCGCATATAAATCAAACATTGTATCTTCATTATCATCGCGTGGAACTCCTTTTTTAATTAAGTCACAAATATTTGGCAAATAATTTAGTGGCGCAGGAATCTCACTTGGTTTAATTTTTATATTATCGACCAAGTACTGTGCACTTGCAGCCGCATAAGGGTTCAACCCAACTAATACGAGGGAGTTGGTGTATGGGAATTTTTCAGACAGCTCTGACCAAAGTTGAGAGCAATATACAAAACCATGAATCCCTGATTCTTCCATTTTCTGAGCGGCAATTGTCGATATACTATTGAATTGCTCTCTTAATTCCGCAGAGGGATTTTCTCCCTTAGGAGCATCCCAACGTTCTTCATCGTACTCCCAGACAATCTTACAAACACTAAAGTTATCTTCTTTAAAAATAACATGACTGAACGTTGCTAACTCATTATCTGTCGGAATCCATAACTTCAGCCTCAAAGAGGTTATATTACTTGGATCGTCAAAATAGGGGATCAGAGCAACTATTTTTCGATTATCAAATGTTAATGTTTGAATGACAGCATCTCGCGCGATACGAGTTTCCATCGGTGATATCAAAATATAAACACTATCTTCTCTACTCATAGCAGGAAATAATGTTGTTAGATGGTTTGAATATGCAAGCAACTCAGTAAATGCTTGTCTTTCAGTCTGTTCACTTTTCTTTAGCTCTATAACTCCCACCCCAGTATCGCCAGGGAATGTAGCTAAAAAATCAGCTCTAATTGTTGAGTTTGATTGCTGTTCTAAAGGAACTTCACACCCAATTAATTTAATGCTGTATAGTTTGGCATGAAACTCCTCCAGTTTTTTATTAATTCTATTTCTTATTAAATTCTGTGCTGAAACATTTGATAAGTCATCTTCAAATTTAAAAATATCTAGACCTACAGGTTCATCTAAAAACGAGTCAAAGCTCTCTCGATTACTCCAAATATAATCTTGTATTTCTCTTTCGGTAAAAGATATTTTTCCCATGTCGATCCTTGTTTGTAATTTATTAAAGTTTAACTTTTCGCATTACTTATAACCTATCAATATTATTTACTTATATCCATAAATGATATTTATAAATTTCAATAAAAAAAACGCCTCCCAAGGGAGGCGCTTTTCAGTTCTATACAAAGCAATTAGCTATTACAGGGATTCAGCGGTCGCAACCACGTTTTCCACGGTAAAGCCGAATTCCTTGAACAGCAGCTCGGCCGGTGCGGATTCACCGAAGGTGGTCATACCGATGATCTTGCCGCCAAAGCCCACGTACTTGTACCAGTAGTCGGCGATGCCGGCTTCGATGGCTACACGCTTGGTGACGGAGGCCGGCAGAACGGACTCTTTGTACTCGGCAGACTGGGCGTCGAACACGTCGGTAGACGGCAGAGAGACCACGCGCACGGCACGGCCCTTGGCAGTTAGCTGCTCATAGGCGGCAACGGCCAGTTCCACTTCGGAACCGGTGGCGATCAGGATCAGCTCCGGAGTACCGGCGCAATCCTTCAGCACGTAACCACCCTTGGCGGTGTCGGCCAACTGCTGGGCAGTACGATCCATCTGGGCCAGGTTCTGACGAGAGAAGATCAGAGAGGTCGGGCCGTCGGTACGCTCGATGGCGTGTTTCCAGGCGATGGCAGATTCAACCTGGTCACACGGACGCCAGGTGCTCATGTTCGGAGTCAGACGCAGGGAGGCGATCTGCTCAACCGGCTGGTGAGTCGGGCCATCTTCACCCAGACCGATAGAGTCGTGGGTGTAAACGAAGATGGCGCGCTGCTTCATCAGGGCGGCCATGCGCAGGGCGTTGCGGGCGTACTCCATAAACATCAGGAAGGTAGCGCCGTAGGGGATGAAACCACCGTGCAGGGCGATACCGTTCATGATGGCGGACATGCCGAACTCGCGTACACCGTAGTGGATGTAGTTGCCGGAGGCATCGTCGTTGGTCAGAGACTTGGAGCCGGACCACATGGTCAGGTTGGACGGTGCCAGGTCGGCAGAGCCACCCATGAATTCCGGCAGCAGCTTGCCGAACGCTTCCAGAGAGTTCTGGGACGCTTTACGGGTCGCAATCTTGGCCGGGTTAGCTTGCAGGGTTTCGATGATCTTGGCGGATTCAGCAGCCCAGTTGGCCGGCAGTTCGCCAGCGGTGCGGCGCTTGAATTCGGCAGCCAGCGTCGGGTGAGCGGCTTCATAGGCGGCGAACTTGGCAGCCCAGTCGGCTTCCAGTGCAGCACCCTTCTCCTGAGCGTTCCACTCGGCAGCGATATCGGCCGGGATAACGAACGGCGCGTGGTCCCACTTCAGGAATGCGCGAGCAGCGGCGATCTCGTCGTTGCCCAGCGGTGAGCCGTGGCAGTCGTGAGAACCGGATTTGTTCGGGGAGCCGTAACCGATGATGGTGCGGCAGCAAATCAGAGTCGGCTTGCCGGTCTCGGCCTTGGCGGCTTCGATGGCGGCATTGATGGCTTCGGGGCTGTGACCGTCAACAGCCGGGATAACGTGCCAGCCGTAGGCTTCGAAACGCTTGACAGTGTCGTCGGTGAACCAGCCTTCAACGTGACCGTCGATAGAGATACCGTTGTCATCCCAGAACGCGATCAGTTTGCCCAGTTGCAGAGTACCTGCCAGGGAGCACGCTTCGTGGGAGATACCTTCCATCAGGCAGCCGTCGCCCATAAAGGCGTAGGTGTAGTGGTCAACGATGTCGTGACCCGGCTGGTTGAACTGCTCAGCCATGGCTTTTTCGGCGATCGCCATACCAACGGCGTTGGTGATGCCCTGACCCAGTGGGCCAGTGGTGGTTTCAACGCCCGGTGCATAGCCGTACTCCGGGTGACCCGGGGTGCGAGAGTGCAGTTGGCGGAAGTTTTTCAGATCGTCGATGGAGAGGTCATAACCGGAGAGGTGCAGCAGGGAGTACAGCAGCATGGAGCCGTGGCCGTTGGAGAGAATGAAACGGTCGCGGTCGGCCCACTTGGGGTTGTTCGGGTTATGTCTGAGGTGGCTACGCCACAGCACTTCGGCGATATCCGCCATTCCCATGGGGGCGCCCGGGTGACCGGAGTTGGCTTTTTGAACGGCATCCATACTCAATGCACGAATGGCATTGGCAAGCTCTTTACGAGAAGGCATCTGAATCTCCTGCGATTGCTTCATTTGATGGCCAAGATTAAGGCGCGTTATTGTCCCAGCAGGGCGCGCGGCGTGCAAATATTATCTGGATGAATAAAGTGGCTTTGGGAGGACAATCGCTTTTCTTGCCCTCTATTGACCAAAGCAACCAGAGAAAAACGTTTGATTTCCATCCCTTTCGGGATAGGAGAGCACCGCTTGTGACCCATTGGACACTGCGCGACAAAATAGTGCTGGCAATCGGGGGGGGCGCTAATTAAAATAGACGTCCAGATGTAGATACCTCTACACCATCCCATTCATCCGGTTATTGCCGTGGCGATAACCCAGACAAGCTGAGACTCTTATCATGGCAAAGCTGTTTACTTCCGAGTCGGTCTCCGAAGGCCATCCCGACAAGATTGCGGACCAGATCTCCGATGCGGTACTGGACGCCATCCTCAAGCAAGATACCAAGGCCCGTGTCGCCTGCGAGACCCTGGTCAAGACCGGTATGGTCATGGTGGCCGGCGAAGTAACCACCTCTGCCTGGGTTGATATCGAAGAGATCGTGCGTGATACCGTACGTGAAATCGGCTACACCCACTCCGACATGGGCTTCGATGCTGACTCCTGCGCCGTGCTGAACGCCATCGGCAAGCAGTCCCCGGACATCAACCAGGGTGTTGACCGCAGCGATCCGCTGGAGCAGGGCGCTGGCGACCAGGGCCTGATGTTCGGCTACGCCACCAACGAAACCGACGTGCTGATGCCGGCCCCCATCACCTACTCTCACCTGCTGGTGAAGCGTCAGGCTGAAGTGCGCAAGAACGGCACCCTGCCGTGGCTGCGTCCGGATGCCAAGAGCCAGCTGACCTTCGCCTACGACGACGCAGGCAAGATCATCGGTGTGGATGCCGTTGTGCTGTCTACCCAGCACGCCGAATCCATCAGCCACAAAGATCTGGTTGAAGCGGTACGCGAAGAGATCATCAAGCCGGTACTGCCGGCCGAGTGGGTCAACAAGGACACCAAATACTTCATCAACCCGACCGGCCGTTTCGTTATCGGCGGCCCGATGGGTGACTGCGGTCTGACCGGTCGCAAGATCATCGTCGACACCTACGGCGGCATGGCCCGTCACGGTGGTGGCGCCTTCTCCGGCAAGGATCCGTCCAAGGTTGACCGTTCCGCTGCCTACGCCGCACGTTACGTTGCAAAAAACATCGTTGCCGCCGGTCTGGCCGATCGCTGTGAAATCCAGATCTCCTACGCCATCGGCGTGGCCGAGCCGACCTCCATCAGCGTCGAAACCTTCGGTACTGCCAAGGTCGCCGAAGAGCTGCTGGTCAAACTGGTGCGCGAGCACTTCGAACTGCGCCCGTATGGCCTGATCGAAATGCTGGATCTGAAGCGCCCGATCTACCAGGCTACCGCTGCCTACGGTCACTTCGGTCGTGACGAGTTCCCGTGGGAGCAGACCGACAAGGCCGAACTGCTGCGTTCCGCCGCTGGCCTGTAAGGCTCGCTGTTGTGATAAAAGGGGAGCCTGGCTCCCCTTTTGCTTATCCGCTATCTGACGAGATGTTGATGTCTGCCACTCCTGCCCAGCTTGTCGCCCTGCTGCAACAACGCGTAGAAGCCTGCTTTGTGCAGGCCGAGGCGCGCCTTGGCCGCACCTTCCCCCGCCCGCGGATCTACTGCAATATGCGGGGCCGGGCGGCAGGATCGGCGCGGCTGCAAACCTGGGAGTTGCGCTTCAACCCTGCCCTCTATCAGGCCAACCAGCAGGCGTTTCTGGATGAGGTGGTGCCCCACGAGGTGGCCCATCTGCTGGTCTATGCCCTGTGGGGTGACGGGCGCGGCAAAAACCGGGTGCTACCCCACGGCCGCCAGTGGCAATCGGTAATGCGGGAGGTGTTCGGCCTTGAGCCCAGAACCACCCACAGCTTCGATCTGGCGGTACTGGCCCAGCGCACCGTGCCCTATCGCTGTCACTGCCAGCAGCATCAACTGTCGATACGCCGCCACAACAAGGTGGTGCGTGGCGAAGCCCGCTATCACTGTCGTCGCTGCAAGCAGCCGCTGGAGCGGGAACGGCCGGAGCCAGAGCAGTAAGCCAGCTTGTGTCGCGCCCCTGTGGTAGGGTGCCCGCCATCGTTCGTCAATCACCCCGTTTGCAAGGAATCCCATGCGTTTCATCTCCTCCCTCGCCCTGACCCTGCTGGCCGGTTTACCGCTGCTCAGCGCCCCCCTGCACGCCCAGACCTTTCGCGAAGCCAAGCAGGATCTGGTGAAGATCTATCGCAGCCAGCCTGCGGTCACCACCTTCTACTGCGGCTGCGACATCGACTATCAGGGCAAGAAAATGAGCCCGGATCTCGCCAGCTGCGGTTACGAGCCGCGCAAGCAGGCCAAACGCGCCGCCCGCATCGAGTGGGAACACGTGGTCCCCGCCTGGGAGTTCGGCCACCAGCTGCAGTGCTGGCAGGATGGCGGTCGCAAGAACTGCGAAAAAGCGAGTCCCGAGTTCAACAAGATGGAGGGGGACATGCACAACCTCTTCCCCGCCATTGGCGAAGTGAACGGCGATCGGGCCAACTACCGCTTCTCCGACTGGAACGGCAAGCCGGATCAGTACGGCCAGTGCCAGATGCTGGTGGATTTCAAGGATCGTCGGGTGCAGCCGCCCAAGGGGCCGGTACGGGGCCAGATTGCCCGCGCCTACCTCTACATGAGCCAGCAGTATGGGCTGCGTCTGGCAGCGCAACAGCGTAAACTGTTTGAAGCCTGGGATCGCCAGTACCCGGCAGAGGGCTGGGAGTGCGAGCGCAACCGCCACATCGGCAAGCTGCAGGGCAATACCAATCCCTTTATTGAAAAGCAGTGCCAATAACCCCATTTGACCTGGGAGGGGATAGCCCCTCCTATCATGAAGCCCTTCCCCACTGCCGTGTGAGCCTTGCTCGCCGCAGGATATGAAGGGTTTCCAAGCAAGAGACTGACAAGCAGCCATGCGCATTCCACGTATCTATGAACCGGCCACCCTGCAAGTTGGCCAGACCATCGCCCTGTCGGAAGACGGCGCCAACCATATCGGCCGGGTACTGCGCATGCAGCCGGGCCAGCAGCTCGAGCTGTTCAACGGCGATGGCACTCAATATCCCGCCACCATCGCCAGCGTCGGCAAAAAGTCGGTGGAAGTGACCATCGACAGCTGCGACGTCCAATCGGTGGAGTCACCGTTGGCCATCCACCTAGGTCAGGTGATCAGCCGTGGCGACAAGATGGACTTCACCATCCAGAAATCGGTGGAGCTGGGCGTCACCTGCATCACCCCGCTCTTCTCGGAGCGCTGTGGCGTCAAGCTGCCGGCCGATCGACTGGAGAAGAAGCGCGAGCAGTGGCAGAAGGTGGTGATCAGCGCCTGCGAACAGTGCGGCCGCAACGTGGTGCCCGAAGTGCGTATGCCGATGGAGCTGGATGCCTGGCTGGCGGAAGAGACCAAAGAGCTCAAGCTCAACCTGCACCCGCGCGCCGAGTACAGCATCAACACCCTGCCCGTTCCCGAGCACGGCGTGCGCCTGCTGATTGGCCCGGAAGGGGGATTGTCGAGCGACGAGATCGCCCGTACCGTGCAGGAAGATTTCAAAGAGATGCTGCTGGGGCCGCGGGTGCTGCGCACCGAAACCGCCGCCCTGACTGCGATTACTGCGCTGCAGTGCCGCTTTGGCGATCTAGCTTGATACTATCGGCCGCATCAATCAGCCCCATGGCTGCATCGACGCAGCCTCAAGCGGACGATTACGCTGCGCTAATCGACCCTACAACCCTATCGAGCCATTAAAAAGGAACAGCGGATGACCATTAAACTCGGCATCGTGATGGACCCCATCTCGGCCATCAACATCAAGAAAGATTCCAGCTTTGCCATGCTCGAAGAGGCGCAAAAGCGCGGCTATGAGCTCTTCTATCTGGAGATGAAGGATCTCTACATGGAAGCCGGTCGCGCCTTTGGCACCATGCGCCCGCTGACCGTCAAATATGATTATGCCGACTGGTACAGCCTGGGCGAGGTGGTGGATCAGCCCCTCTCCAACCTCGATGTGATCCTGATGCGCAAGGATCCGCCGTTCGACACCGAATTTATCTACGCCACCTACATGCTGGAGCGGGCCGAGGATGAGGGTTGCCTTATCGTCAACAAGCCGCAGAGCCTGCGTGACGCCAACGAGAAGCTCTACACCGCCTGGTTTGCCGAACACACCCCGACCACGCTGGTGACCCGCCGCGCCGACAAACTGCGCGCCTTCCACGCCAAGCACAAAGACGTGATCTTGAAGCCCTTGGACGGCATGGGCGGCGCCTCCATCTTCCGCATGAAGGAAGATGACGCCAACGTCGGCGTGATTATCGAGACCCTGACCGCCCACGGCAGCCAGTACTGCATGGCACAGACCTATCTGCCCGCCATCAAGGATGGCGACAAGCGGGTACTGGTGGTGGACGGTGAACCGGTTCCCTACTGTCTGGCCCGCATTCCGGCGCAAGGCGAAACCCGTGGCAATCTGGCGGCCGGTGGCCGTGGTGAAGCGCGTCCCCTGAGCGAAGCCGACTGGGCCATCGCACGTGCAGTGGGCCCGACGTTGAAAGAGAAAGGGCTTATCTTCGTTGGCCTCGATATCATCGGCGACCGCCTGACCGAGATTAACGTCACCAGCCCGACCTGCATTCGCGAGATTGAAGCGGCCTTCGACGTGCACATCACCGGCATGCTGATGGATGCCATCGAGCGCCGACTGGGCAAATAATCGCCAGGCAGGCTAAGCCGGCCTGTTCAGGGGTAACCGCCCCCGACAAGCCCGAAAAAAGAGAGGGTGGCCCGGCGCCACCCTCTCTGTTTCAAGACAATCCGGACAGGGGCGGGATCTCACCCAGCCCAAAAAGCGGTTTTTCCCATGGGGATCAACTGCCATAATTGACCTCAAATACCTTTGCACTATTTGGCCTCTATGCAAACACTGCAAAATCACTTCCTGCTTGCTATGCCAAGCCTGACGGATCCCTACTTCGAGCGCTCGCTGGTCTATCTGTGCGAGCACAACGAAGAGGGCGCCATGGGACTGGTCGTCAACATTCCGGTGGAGATGTCGCTGGAAACCATGCTGACCCAGCTCCAGCTCAATCCGCCCAACAACCCGGAGCTCAAACAGCCGGTGCTGCAAGGGGGGCCGGTTCACGCCGATCGCGGCTTCGTGCTGCACAGCTTCCGCCCCGGTTTCAACTCCACCCTGCAGGTGGGGGATGAGATGATGGTGACCACCTCCAAGGATATTCTGGAAACCCTGGGTACGAGCGAAGCCCCTGCCCATTGGCTGGTGGCCCTTGGCTATGCCGGCTGGAGCGCCGGGCAGCTGGAGCAGGAGCTGGTGGACGGCGCCTGGCTGGTGATCCCCCCCAATCCGGCTCTGGTGTTCAAGACCCCCATTCACAAACGTTGGCAGCAAGCTGCCGCCAGCATAGGGGTGAACCCGGTTCACCTCTCCAGCGATATCGGCCACAGCTGATCGGCTGGCCCGCTCCGCTCTCTATTTCGAGGATTTATCAGTTATGTCATCACGCAGCATCATGGGCTTTGACTATGGCACCAAGAGCATTGGCGTCGCCATCGGTCAGGAGCTGACTGGCACAGCCCAGCCTCTGCGCGCCCTCAAGGCTAACGACGGCATCCCCAACTGGGACGAGATTGAGAAGCTGCTCGAGGAGTGGCAACCAGACCTGCTGGTGGTCGGCCTGCCGCTGAACATGGATGGCACCGATCAGGAGATCACGGTACGGGCCCGCAAATTCGGCAACCGGCTGCATGGCCGTTTCGGCAAACCGGTGGAGTTCAAGGATGAGCGACTCACCACCACAGATGCCCGCGCCCGCCTGTTTGAGCGAGGCGGCTATCGCGCGCTGGAGAAAGGCAGTGTGGACGGGGTATCGGCGCAGCTGATCGTCGAAGCCTGGATGGAAGAGCAGTACAACTAAGCCATCAACAGCAAGGCAAGGGCCGCCGCCCTTGCCTTGTCTCGCACTATCCTCCCCTCATTACGCCTGTGATTGACCCGCGACCAGCCCCTCGGCCTCTGTCGGCGTCGCATTCATCATCCGGTTGAGCCAGGGCACCATCAGCCCCATCACTACCGCAATCAGCAGAGTCGCCATCCCGATCTTGCCAAATACGCCGGTGTAGATCGGCAAGGTTTGCAGCGGATCCGTCATCCCTTGCGGCACGGCGGTAAAGGTCGCCACATAGCCTCCCAGCAGGGACGCCATCGCTTGAGTCAGGAACCACATTCCGAGAATGAAGCCCATCAGCCGTTGTGGCACCAGCGCGGCGACCATCGCCAGTCCCAGGGCGCTGATCATCAGCTCGCCCAGACTCTGGAACAGGTAGATAAGCACCATAAACCAGGGGGAGGTAAGCCCCTGCTCATCGGCAAACCACCAGCCGGATGCCGCCGCCGTCAGAAAGCCCAGCGAGCAGAAGAACATCCCGAGGGTGAACTTGAGCGGCATGGTGAGATCCCGCCCCTTGCTGCCCATCCGGGTATAGATCATCGCGAGTACCGGGCTGCCCACCACCACCCAGAAGGGGTTGAGCGCCTGGAAGCTGATGGGGTTGACGCTCATGCCCAGCATTTCGTGGTGCATGTTGTTGATGGCAAAGAAGTTCAGAGACGTCGGCATCTGGGCGTACAGCACATAGAAGAGCACCGCCTCCAGCATCAGCACGAAGGCCACATACATCTTGTTGCGGCCCACTGTGTCGAGCCTGAATGCCTCGCGAAAAAAGAAGATCACCACGGCGATAGTTACCGTCATCAACACCATGTTGGCGATCACCACGTGGTGCATCAGCCAGGCACAGAAGAAGACCATGGCTACCGAACCCAATATAACCAGCAGCAGCTTGCTGTAATCGAGCGGCAGGTGATCCGGCTCGGAGCCAATATCCTTCACCATATTGCGGCAGGCAAAGAAGGTGAGCAGCGCAATAATCAGCCCCACCCCGCACAGGTTATAGGTCACTGTATAGCCGTAGTGATCGGCAATCACCGGCGCGAGCGAGAGGGAAATAAGGGAGCCGATATTGATCGACATATAGAACAGGGTAAAAGCCCCATCCAGCCGCGGATCTTTTGGCTGGTAGCATTTTGACAGCAGGCTGGCCGGATTGGCCTTGAACAGACAGTTACCGACCGCGATGGTGCCTAGCGCATAGAAAATCAGGTCGGGATTGTAGATAGAGAGGCCGGTCATAAAGTAGCCTATCACCAGCACCACGGCCCCCAGCACCATGGTGCGCTTGGTGCCAAGCACATGGTCGCCGACATAGCCACCGACCGAGATCAGACCATATACCAGCGCCGAGAAGGCACCGAAGGTAATAAAGGATTGCTCTTGGGAAAATCCCAGTTGCTGCACAAAGAAAACCGCCAGGATCCCCTGCACGCCGTAATAACCAAAGCGCTCCCAGAGTTCGACGAAAAATATCATAAAGAAGGGTTTGGGTTGTTGTAACAACCCGGTCGGTGCTGTTGCTGGACGCATATCAACCTGCCTTTGCTGAGATTTATTTTTATTAATCTGGTGGTGGCTACCGCACTATTTTTTTGCCCGCCATTGCCATAACGGGGAGCACAGTCAGCCTGCCAATCTGGCTATTTTCGGGTGCACGGGCCCCGTTCGATGAAAGATGTTTTTCATCTAGCCGGTTTCAATTACGGGTTATCGGGGGATGGTGAGTGGCGTCTCCCAGTACAGTTACCGGCTCCGGGTTCTACCTTTGCTGCATCCCTTCACTCAAGCCGGTTTATCAACCTTGATGCTTATTCCCCTCTGCTCCATCACTCATGGCTGGTAGCCAGATAGCCGGGGCATGACACGGCCACAGACGACCTGTGGGGCTGGCTCACGCCGCGCTCTACTGGCAGTCACCTACGCAGGCGCTATCTAACCCCGCCATTCCAAGGGGAGTCATGCTATATCACTGCAAATACAGGAACTTAATGGTCGATCACACTTTAAAAGTGACCATAAGTGAAGTTTTCTAATGAAACAACATGAATTTTTTTCGTGAAAAGAGCTTCCCTCGAGACGTGCAACCAAGGCCAATATGTGCATAAAGAGAGTTGAATGGCACACATTTTGAACCCGATCTCGGCACTTAAGTCGTGCAAAAGCCCACTCATCCGGGCGATACGACAACAAAAGCCGGAGCAGATGGCTCCGGCTGATCAATGGGCACCGTCTCGGCCACATTAGCGTGGCGATTCGTCGTTGTAGAGCCGCCGGATCTCGTTGCGCAGCCACATCACCTTGGCATCCTGATTGTGCCGTTTGTGCCACAGCAGGATGAAGGCGATCTCCAGCTGGGCGTAGAGCTTCTCCGGTAGCGGCAGCGGCATGGCGATCAGATTGCCGTGATGCCGACTGGCATAACCACCGCAGTAGGAAGGAGCCACCGCAATCAGTTCGTGGCTCGACTGGGAGGCAATATGCAGCGCCTGCTCGAAGCTGGAGACCATGATGGGCACCTCCCGCTTCAGCCCCTCGTCCTCCAGCAGACTGTCGAGGGCCCAGGTATCGTTCGCCTCCCACACCATGCTGATCTGGGGGCAGGCCAAAAAATTCTCCAGCGACCACTTCTGCTGGAGCAAGGGGTGATCCTTGCGCAGAAAAACCACCGGGCGATCGGTGAACAGCACCTCGTGATCGATGTAGTAGGGCAAGCGGTTGACCTTGGCTTGGGAGCGGCCATGGGTTTCGCGGGCGCAGAAGCCGAGATCCGCATCGCCGTTGACGATGTCGTTGAGGGAGTGGTGATCCCACCCCAGCATCCTGACTACCGAGTTGGGGTACTTCTGGTAGATGGTCATGGGCAGATCGCTCAGGAAGCTGATGTAGAAGGGGGACTCCATCACCAGGGTGAAGCGGGCACCGTCGGGGATCGCCTCGCTATTGAGCGAGGTGATGCTGTCGGTGAGCTGGAACCAGACCTTCAGCTCCTCCTCCAGGGTCAGAGAGAGGTTGGTGGGCTGCAACCCCAGCCGTACCCGCACAAACAGGGGATCGTCAAACCACTCCCGCAATTTGGCCAGAGACTTGCTCACCGCCGACGGAGTGACACAGAGCTTTTTCGCCGCCCCTGCCACACTGCGCTCCTGCATCAGGTACTTGAACACCACCAGCAGGTTCAAATCGAGTTCACCCAGATTGCGCATATCCCCTCTCATCTTCCATCAGCCCTGCGACCGCGCTTCACGAAGCGCGAGCAATGGTAACAGCCCCCTGACAGCCATGTAACTGAGCAGTGCCAGCAGCAGGGCGCAGATCAGCATCTCGGTCGGGGCAAAGCCAAGTTGGCCCAGCAGCCAGATGTAGAGGCCGGAGAGGCTGATCTGCATGATGCAGAGCACGGCACTGGCAAAGGCCACGTTATGCTGGCAACCATCGAGCGCCTCTCCCATTGCCACCCCGAAGCCACAGGAGAAGCCGACACAGACCAGCGCAAACCCCGGCAGCAGCAGATGGATATCGCCCCCCGTCTGCCAGCTGCCGATCAGTGAGCAGGCCGCCAGCAGATAGGAGAGATGAGACACCGCCAGCACCTTCTGTTTGCCCAGCCAGCGCAACAGCAGGGGCGTCAGGAAGGAGGTGGACATACTCACGCCAGCCATCACCATCATCACGATGGAGTACTGCTCGGTAGTGAAGCCAAACTCCTTCATCAGGATCAGCGGCGAGACGCTGACATAGACCAGAATGGCGGTCACGCTGGCACTGGTCAGCAGGGAGAGCAGCATAAAGCGCGGCGAGCGCAGCAGGGCAAAGGGCAGCGCCGCGCTACTCCCCGGTTGCCGAGCCGGGCGGGTCTCCTTGAGCAGAAGCAAGTTCACCAGACCACTGACGGCCGCCACCATCGCCATCGCCACGAAGATCCCGCGCCAATCAAAATGTGACAGGATGAGGTAACCGAGCACCGGCGCCAGCACCGGGATCACGCAGATGATCCCGTTGATCATCGAGAGCGCCATCGCCAGCCGCTCCTGACTCAGCACGTCCCGCAGCACGGTAAAGGTCATGATATAGAGCGCCCCCGCCCCGACTCCTTGCCAGAAACGGCCGAAATAGAACTGACTTATCCCCTCTGCATTACCCGCCACCAGCGAGGCAAGGACAAAAATCAGGGCGCCCCCGAGCACCACCCAGCGCCGCCCGAAGCGATCGGCAATCATCCCACCCAGCAGCACGGTGGCCGCCATACCAAACAGATAGATGGAGAAGGCGGTGTGGATCTGCGCCTCGCTCGCCTGCAGGGTATCGGCAATCTGGGGCACGGCGACCAGATAGAGATCGATCCCGACCGGATAGAGAATGATCATCAGAAAAGTGCACAACAGGAAAACAAGCATGGATGCTCCATAGCAGATTGGCGTGCCGATGCCTGCCAGATCACAGCGACAGGCGAACAGTGGCGGGGCCAAGGTGGTGACAAAGGTAGCAACACAGCGCGTCGCAATGGGGCAACTATATGGGTGCCCACCGCCCTCACCTAGTGAAGAGATGGCGATCGGTACATTCCAATCAGGAAATATTCTATTAAGTTGCGTGCCTAAGCGGCCATATTGAATCAAGCAGACTCAGCAATAAACCGGGTCACCTCCCGCTCATTGCCATCCCTGCGCTGCACTTTACCGCCCGTCTGTTATCCGCCTTGGCCCTTGCGGGCGTATAAGCTGTAGGTGCGACGCAATACAGGGAATGTGTATGAAGGGAATGAAGAGAGAAGAGCAGATTGCCGGGCTGCTGGCGGCACTGGAGCAAGTCATTCTGGGCAAGCCGCTACAGCTGAAAATCGCGCTGGTGACCCTGCTGGCGCGCGGTCATCTGCTGATCGAAGATCTGCCCGGCATGGGCAAAACCACCCTGGCCCACGCCCTGGCGCAGGTGCTGGGGCTGGCATGCAGGCGGATGCAGTTTACCGCCGATCTGCTCCCCGCCGACCTGCTGGGGCTTCAGATTTTTGACCCCCAGCAACAAACATTTCGCTTTCACCCCGGCCCCATCTTCACCCAGGTGTTGCTGGCGGACGAGATCAACCGCGCCAGCCCCAAAGTACAGAGCGCCCTGCTGGAGGCGATGGCCGAAGGCAAGGTGAGCATCGAGGGCCACACGCACCCACTCCCCGATCCGTTTTTCGTCATCGCCACCCAGAATCCGGCGGATCAGGCGGGCACCTATCCACTGCCGGAATCCCAACTCGACCGCTTCGCCGTGCGACTCTCTTTGGGTTTTCCGCCGCGAGAGGCGGAGCGCCAGCTACTGCGCGGCCACCAGCCGACGGGCCCTTTGCCCGCCATGCTGGATGCTGCCGGACTCGCCACCTTGCAAAGCGAAGGGGATGCCATCCATGTTTCCGATGCCACCCTCGACTACCTGCTGGCGCTGGTGCACCAGAGCCGCTTTGATGGGGATCTGCCACAGCCCCTCTCCCCTCGGGCAGCCCAGACCTTGCTGGCGGTGAGCCGGGCCTGGGCGATGGTAGCCGGGCGGCGCTTTGTCACGGTAGAGGATGTGCAGGCGGTCTTCCCCTATGTGGCCGAGCATCGGCTGCGGGGCAGCTTTGGCGTACAGCACGGCGAAGCCTGTCCCCTGAGCCAGCGGCTGCTGGCCCGGGTCGATCCGGACAATCCCTGATGAGCGCCTTGCTCACCCGCTGGCGGCAAAAGAGAGAAAAGTGGCAGCGGCGCTGGCTCGATCGCCGTATACCCCCGGCGCGCCAGATCACGCTGGGTACCCGCAGCCTCTTTATTCTCCCTACCCGCATGGGGCTGCTCTATCTGCTGGTGCTGCTCGTCATCTATCTGCTCGGCACCAACTACCAGAACAATCTGGTACTGCTGCTGGCCTACTGCCTCGGCAGCCTGTTTATGGCCGCCATGTGGCTTACCCACCGCAACCTGCTGGGGCTGGAACTGCTGGGTGGCCAGCTGGTACTGGGGGAAGCGGGTAGCCAGCTACCTATCCGTATCTTGGTGCAGAGCCCGCGCCCGGTACAGGCACTTCACTTTAGCCTCAACGAAGGCACCCTCTGGCTGGCACAGGCCGACGCTGTGCCCAGCACAGTTATCCTGCCAGTATCGGGCTCGCGCCGTGGGCCACTGCCCCTTGGCCGATTGCGGGTCGAGAGCCGCTACCCTCTCGGCCTGTTTCGCTGCTGGTCCCTGCTGGACTTGCAACTGGAAGGCTGGCTCTCCCCCAAACCGGCGTTCGGAGCGTTAAGAGGGGAGCATGCGACCCAAAGCGAGGGTTATCAGGGCCAACCTGCTCCAGCCACTCTCGGTGACTTTGATACCCTGCGGACACATCAGGCCGGTGAACCACTGAGCCGGGTCGCCTGGAAGCAACTTGCCCAAGGGCGCGGCCTGCTGACCAAGCAGTTCCATGAACCGCAGCAGGATGACACTCACCTCACCTTGCAGCGGGTCACGGGTGGGGATCTGGAGCAGCGGCTGTCGGTGCTGGCCTGGTGGTGCGTCGATTACGGCAAGCGAAGGATCCCCTTCACACTGACGCTGGCAAACCAGATGCTGGGGCCCGATAGCGGCGCCGCCTTTGTGCAGCGCTGCCTGCTGGCACTGGCCCGATTCGATGCCAAACCACTGAAGAGCAAGCCCGATGCTGCTCGATAACCACCGCCTGCTGCCGCTCATCGCCCTGCAACAGCTGCTGCTGGTCGCGGCGCTCTGGCCCCAGTTGCAGCTCTGGGTGGTGGCGGTAAGCGCCGCTACCCTCGGCGTCCGGGCCATGATGCTGTGGCGCGGCTGGCCGCCCCTGCCTGCCCGCGGGTTGGCGCTGCTGGCCATCACCACTGTGCTGTTGCTGGGACTACAGTGGCGTGGCTTGGGCACCCTGCCCGCCCTGATCAATCTGCTCTGGCTCGGCTATAGCCTCAAGATGATCGAGGTACGGCGCGAGCGGGATATCGAGCAGGTGCTTCTGCTCGCCTTCTTCCTCATCGCGCTGGCGCTGGTGCAGCGACAGAGCATCGGCTGGACGGCCGGAATGACAGTAGCGCTCTGGCTGGCGGTGACAGCACTGGTGGCCGCCATCGCCCCCGAGCAGAAACGGCCGTGGCGCAGCGCGGGCGGAGCCCTGCTGCTGGCGCTTCCCCTGCTCATCACTCTGTTTCTGCTGTTGCCCAGGCTCCCGCCCCTGTGGCAGATGCCCACCACCAGCCGCGCCCTGTCGGGGCTCTCCGAAGAGCTGGCCCCCGGCGATATCAGCGAACTGGTCAACTCCTCGGAACTGGCGTTTCGGGTCAGCTTTGCCGATGGCCCGCCCCCTGTCCGCGAGCGCTATTTTCCGGTGATGCGCCAAGAAGTTTTCGATGGTCAGCGCTGGTTGCTGAGCCCCGAGGTCAAAGCATGGCAGCAGACAGTGCCGGTGCAGACCGGGCTGACCCTTCTGGCATCATCTTCACGGGCAAGCAATCAGCTGGCAGATAGTCCATTACCCGCCGGGAGCTACGAGGTGATCGCCGAGCCCCAGCGCCACCGCTGGGCCTTTGCCCAAAGTGAACCGACTATTCTGACTGGACCAGTGCTGCTCACCCCCATTCACACCCTCTATCGGCAGGGGAGCGGCGAGGTGGCAATCCGCTATCGCATTGGCCGCGGCGAAGCGCAGCCAGAGAATGATAGCCAAGCCGCTCAGCGCAACCTGCAACTGCCAGCCGGAGGCAACCCGAGAGCGCGCGTCCATGGCCAAGTGCTGGCTGTGCGCTATCCGGATCGCGCAGAGCTGGTCGCCGCCCTGCTAGCGCAGTTTCGCAGCCAATCCTATTACTACACCCTGACACCGCCACGACTTGGCGGTGACGGGGTGGATGAGTTCCTGTTCGATACTCGGCGCGGCTTTTGCGGCCACTACGCCATGGCGACCGCTTTCGTGCTGCGCGCCGCCGGTATTCCGGCACGGCTGGTCACCGGTTATCTCGGCGGTGAGTGGAATCCCAGAGGCAACTATCTGGCGGTACACCAGTTCGATGCTCACGCCTGGGTGGAGTATCTCGATGAAGGAGGAACATGGCGGCGAATCGACCCCACTGCGGCAGTGGCACCGGAGCGCATTGAAGGCGGCGTGAGGGAGGCGCTGAGCGACGAGTTTACCGCCGCCGACCCTCTCGCTCTGCAGCGTTATCGCAACTGGGCCCTGCTCAATCAGCTGCGCTGGTGGGGCAACAATATCGACTACCAGTGGAGTCGCTGGGTGATTGGTTACGATGCGGGCCAGCTCTGGCAGCAAATCGGTCTGCGCTGGCCTGCACTGGCGGGATACACTCCCTGGTTGATCCTCGCCAGCCTGATGCTGGTCGCCCTGCTGGTGAGCTTGCCCCTGCTGTTGCCCGCCCGTCTGCCGCCAGAGCGGCGCATCTGGCAACCCCTGCTCAAACGGGGCAAACGCAGCGGCTATTCCCCAGAGCCTGCCGAGAGCATGGGAGCATGGTGCGAGCGGCTGGCGCGGCTGCGCCCCGACCTTGCCCATCCCCTGCTAAAGAGTGCGTGGCTCTATCGCCGCTGGCGTTATGCCCTCCTCAACGACCGGCAACAAGGGCGCTGCTGGCGCCAGTTGCAACGGCGTATCAGACAGCTCGCCCAGCGCTGGGATCAGCCGCCGAAGAGCGGCTCATAAAAGAAGGGGGAGCCACCGGCTCCCCCTTCAGGTTTTAATCAAGAGGTTTGACTCACCGCTTGTTATTTTTTGGTCGGATTGTCCCAGATCCCCTCTTCCAGCTGGGAGCGGATCTCGGGGTACTTGTTGGCATCAAAGGTGGGCACCTTGCCCAGCCTGAGCTGGTCGTTGTAATCCTTGGCCAGCTTGATGGCGACGCCGGAGAGCAGCAGGATCGCCACCAGGTTGACGATGGCCATCAACCCCATGGAGACATCAGCCATTGCCCAGACGGTCGGCAACTCGCCCACAGAGCCGAACATCACCATGCCCAGCACAAACATCCGGAACAGCATCAGGCCGCCCTTGTGGTTGTGCTCGAGGAACACCAGATTCGTTTCGGCATAGGAGTAGTTCGCCACGATAGAGGTGAAGGCGAAGAAGAAGATGGCCGCCGCGATAAAGATGTTGCCACCGCTGCCAATCTGGGAAGAGAGCGCCCGCTGGGTCAGCTCGACACCGGTCACGCCGGAGCCCGGCTCAAACTGACCTGACATCAGGATGATGGCGGCGGTACAGCTGCAGATGACGATGGTATCCATAAAGACCCCCAGCATCTGCACATAACCCTGGGAGGCCGGGTGCGGCGGATAGGGAGTGGCAGTCGCTGCAGCGTTGGGCGCAGAGCCCATGCCCGCTTCGTTGGAGAAGAGACCACGCTTGATACCGTTGATCATCGCCTGGGAGATGGCATAACCGAGCGCACCCGAGCCAGCCTGCTCAATCCCGAAGGCGGACTTGATGATCAGCATGAAGACATGGGGCAACTCGGTGATGTTCATCGCCACGATCACCAGCGCCAGCAGGATGTAGGCCAGCGCCATAAAGGGCACCACCAGCTCGGCAAAACGGGCGATACCACGAATGCCGCCGAAGATAATCAGGCCGGAGAGCACCACCAGCGCCAGACCGCTGACCCAGTCAGGAATACCAAACGCCACCTTCATCGCCAGACTGATGGAGTTGGCCTGCACCGCGTTGAACACCAGACCAAATGCCAGGATCAGGCAGAGCGAAAACACCACCCCCATCCAGCGCATGCCAAGGCCTTTCTCCATGTAGTAGGCCGGGCCACCACGGTAGTTGCCATCCTCATCCTTGACCTTGTAGAGCTGGGCCAGGGTGCTTTCGACGAAGGCGGTCGCCATGCCGATAAAGGCAATCAGCCACATCCAGAAGATGGCGCCGGGGCCACCCAGATAGATGGCGACAGCCACACCGGCCAAGTTGCCGGTGCCGACACGGGCGGCAAGGCTGGTACAGAGGGCCTGGAAGGAGGAGATGCCTGCATTGTCCGATTTACGGCTGTTTTTCAGCACGGAAAACATGTGGCCAAAGTGACGGATCTGGATAAAACCCAGGCGGAAGGTGAAAAAGATACCGACCCCAATGAGCAGGTAGATGAGCACGGCTCCCCACATCAGGTCGTTTAGCATCGCAATCAAGGTGTCCATAATTCTCTCGTTGTTATTCACATCCATGGTCAGTCTGCGCTGACCGTTTTCTGTCTGTCGTTTAATTAGCGTTTCGCTAAAGGGGCGGAATCTAGCACAGCGGGAGAGCCCGGAATAGTGATCCCGGTCACGCGAGACACAAAAAACGAACGGTAAAAGCCCATAAAGCTCCATTTAAATCGCAAACTTTCAACAAACTCAATAATTCAATCAGACAGGCCATCATTAAGCCCCATAAGAGAACCATTTTGATATATCCCTGATGAGCTATGCGAAAACGCAAACGCTTGCATGAAATGGCTTTCAAACGGAGACATTTCGCCAAACGTTTTCTCTGTAATTAAATTTCAAGTACGTAGCGAGATAATTTATGTGATCGACGACACAAATATGGATATTGGCTAAAAAAGTTCAGCTGAAAGCAAACCGGAGCGAGGTCGGAATGAAATGTAAAAAACCTTACTAATCATATAGTTTCAAGCCATAAAATGGGATAACTCAGCAGCCTGAATGTTTAACAACCAAGCGCCCCTATTGCAGGATGCAGCACATCAGTATTAATTAGGCAGGCAATGACGATGGGCCGCCCCCATCGCGCTTTTCTGAGCATGAGGCACCAAGATCCTGTAATTTTATTTCAGAACCACCGTCTCAAGCCCGCAACCCAGGGATTACTCCCTCATTAAGAGATGATATTCGCTATGGCCGATAAATTAACCCAGCTGAAAGCCCTGACCACTGTTGTTGCCGACACCGGTGATATCGAAGCCATCAAACGCTATCAGCCCATCGATGCCACCACCAACCCCTCTCTGGTTCTGAAGGCCTCCGAGATCCCCGAGTACGCTCCGCTGATCGAAGACGCCATCAAGTGGGCCAAAGCCCAGAGCCAGGACAAGGCACAGCAAATCATAGACGCGGGCGACAAGCTGGCCGTCAACATCGGTCTGGAAGTGCTGAAGATCGTTCCGGGGCGCATCTCTACCGAAGTGGATGCCCGTCTCTCCTTCGATACCGAAGCCAGCATCGCCAAGGCCCGCAAGCTGATCCGTCTTTACAACGAAGCGGGCATCAGCAACGACCGCATTCTGATCAAGCTGGCCTCCACCTGGGAAGGGATCCGTGCCGCCGAGGTTCTGGAGAAAGAGGGTATCCAGTGCAACCTGACCCTGCTGTTCTCCTTCGCCCAGGCCCGTGCCTGTGCCGAAGCCGGTGCCTTCCTGATCTCCCCGTTCGTGGGTCGCATCCTCGACTGGTACAAGGCCAAAAATGGCCGTGATTACACCGCCAGCGAAGATCCGGGCGTGGTCTCCGTTACCTCCATCTACAACTACTACAAGCAGCACGACTACCCGACCGTCGTGATGGGCGCCAGCTTCCGCAACACCGGCGAGATCCTGGAACTGGCCGGTTGCGACCGCCTGACCATTGGCCCGGCCCTGCTGGAAGAGCTGAGCAAGAGCGAAGGCGCCGTGGTACGCAAACTGGACTACACCGGTGAGCGCAAGGCCAAACCGACCCCGATGACCGAAGCCGAATTCCGCTGGGAACTGAACCAGGATGCCATGGCTCACGAGAAGCTGGGCGAAGGCATCCGCATGTTTGCCATCGACCAGGGCAAGCTGGAAACCATGTTGGCAAGCCGCCTGTAATCGGTTCTTTTTTCTGATAAAAACCGGGCCCCTACCAAGGGGCCCGGTTTTTTTTCATGGGCTTTTTTAGCGCTGTCATAGAGTCGTCACGAAAACGTTTTAATTTCAGATTCGTTATGTTATACGGGTGGTGAAAACGATAAAAACCAAGGAGGGAGCCATGGAAATGTTCAACTTCGATTATGACGAGGTGGTTGAACTCGGTTCGCGTAGCCGCGGGACAACGGGAAAAAAACGTAAATGGCGTGAAATCGAGGCGTTGAAAGACAAACATCGCCTGCAGAAGGAGCTGCAATCCATCGATATCGCCTATGAAGGTCTTACAGACGAGATTGAACTGTAATACCGCCAGACACCTGTAAAAGCGCTCCGCATAGTCGGGGCGCTTTTTTATGCCGCAATCAGATGATCAAGCGGCTTGTCGTGCCATCGCCAGCGATGCCACAGGATGCAGCGGGCAGGCGACAGACAACGGGTTGCCACAGTCCCTGACAGCCCTCACCAACGGCATGGCATACCAACCCTGCCCCTCACCCGCGAAGAGTGAGCAGCGCCGTTTCAGGGCACGTTGGGGCACTCACCTGAATGACAGATCAACCGCAATAAAAAGCCCCCGTCAATGACGGGGGCCTGAATACTCGGGGGTGACAGCTGCGCTTAGCAGTAACCGTAGCCCAGCAGACGCTGGTAGCGTTGCTCCAGCAGTTGCTCGGTATCGAGCGGACGCAGGGCGTCCAGATCCTGCTTGATGCGAGCCTTGAGGTTTTTGGCCATCTTCTCCACATCGCGGTGGGCACCGCCGAGGGGCTCGTCGATCACATGGTCGATCAGCTTGAGCTCCTTCAGACGCTGGGCTGTGATACCCATCGCTTCGGCAGCCACAGAGGCCTTGTCGGCACTCTTCCACAGGATGGAGGCACACCCTTCCGGCGAGATGACGGAGTAGGTGGAGTACTGCAGCATGTTGACGCGGTCGCCCACGCCGATTGCCAGTGCACCACCTGAACCGCCCTCACCGATCACGGTGCAGACCACCGGCACGGTCAGACCGGCCATCACTTTCAGGTTGCGGGCAATCGCCTCGGACTGACCACGCTCTTCGGCACCGACGCCGGGGTAAGCGCCCGGGGTATCGATAAAGGTGATGATCGGCATCTTGAAGCGCTCGGCCATCTCCATCAGACGCAGGGCCTTGCGGTATCCTTCCGGACGCGGCATGCCGAAGTTACGCTTGATCTTCTCTTTGGTCTCGCGACCCTTCTGGTGACCAATCACCATCACCGGCTCACCGTCGAGACGGGCGATGCCGCCGACGATAGCCTTGTCATCGGCATAGGCGCGATCGCCAGCCAACTCGTCGAAATCGGTGAAGATATGCTCGATATAGTCAAAGGTGTAGGGGCGCTGGGGATGACGCGCCATCTGGGATACCTGCCAGGCACCCAGATCACCGAAGATCTTCTTGGTCAGCTCTTCGTTTTTCTTCTCCAGCCGGCGGATCTCGTCTTTCAGATCCACGGCGTGATTGCCTTCACTCACATGTTTGAGTTCATCAATCTGCGCCTGCAACTCGGCAATCGGCTGTTCAAAATCCAGAAAAAGACTCATAGGGCCTTAGAACCTCTAATCAAAAACCAACTCGACCCGCTCTCGTCCAAGCAGGACGCGCAAGTCATCTAACAGTTGATCGGTGGGCGTCACCCGCCACTCGGTACCGAGCGTCAATCGCACCCGGGAACCGGGGCGACGATAGTTTACCTGAACCGGACAGACTCCGGCACGGGCGGGCTCCAAAATCTCGCACAAACGCGGAAAAAAGCGATCATCGATACGCTGTTCATCGAGGGAGATGCGGATTGCTCTGGCAAAACGCTCCCTCGCATCATTGATATCCAGTAATTCCCGGGCCGACATTTTAAGGCCACCGGAGAAGTCATCAAAGCTGACCTGTCCAGAAACCACCAAAATGCGGTCTTTTTGCATCAACTCTTCATATTTTTCCAGCGCTTCACTGAACAGGGTCACATCGAGGCGACCGGAACGGTCGTCCAGGGTGAAGATCCCCATCTTGTTGCCACGCTTGGTCACCATGCTGCGGGCAGCGATCACCAGCCCCGCCGCCGTGGTTACGGTATCGCGGGAGGTAGGGTGCAGATCGCACAGCCGACCCGAGGTATAACGACGCAATTCGCTGCTGTACTGGTTGATGGGGTGACCGGTGAGGTAGAGCCCGAGAGTCTCGCGCTCCCCTTCCAGCCACACCTTGTCGGGCCAGTGCGGCACATTGGCGAATGCCTTCTTGACGTCGTCGATCTCCTCGGTCAGCACGCCAAACATGTCGACCTGCCCCACCGCCTGCGCCTTGGCGTGCTGCTCGGCGGCCCGCATCGCCTCCTCCAGCGTCGCCATCAGGGCTGCTCGGTGGGGACCGAGCCGATCCATGGCGCCGGAGAGGATCAGCTTCTCCATCACCCGCTTGTTAAGCTTCTTGATGTCGACCCGGTTGCAGAAGTCGAACAGATCGCGGAATGGGCCATCCCGATCACGAGCGTCCAGAATCGCGTCTATGGGGCCTTCCCCCACCCCCTTCACCGCGCCGATGCCGTAGACGATGTGACCATCTTCGTTGACGCTGAAGCGATAGCGGCCAGTGTTCACATCCGGCGGGATCACGGTCAGCCCCATCCGCTGGCACTCATCCACCAGGGTCACTATCTTGTCGGTATTGTCCATATCGGCGGTCATGACCGCCGCCATGAACTCGGCCGGGAAGTGGGTCTTGAGCCAGAGGGTCTGGTAGGAGACCAGCGCATAAGCGGCGGAGTGGGATTTGTTGAAGCCGTAGCCCGCAAACTTCTCCACCAGATCGAAGATCTTCATCGCCAGCTCGCCGTCGACGCCGTTCTTGACCGCGCCCTCCTCGAAACCGGCCCGCTGCTTGGCCATCTCCTCGGGCTTTTTCTTACCCATAGCCCGGCGAAGCATATCCGCGCCACCCAGCGTATAACCCGCCAGAGTCTGGGCGATCTGCATCACCTGCTCCTGATAGAGGATGATGCCGTAGGTCGGTTCCAGAATCGGTTTCAGGCTCTCGTGCTGCCACTTCTCGTCCGGATAGGAGATCGCTTCATTACCGTGCTTGCGGTCGATGAAGTTATCCACCATGCCTGACTGGAGCGGGCCCGGTCGGAACAGGGCCACCAGTGCGATCATGTCTTCGAAGCAGTCGGGGCGCAGCCGCTTGATGAGATCCTTCATGCCGCGGGATTCCAGCTGGAATACTGCCGTGGTCTCGTAACGCTGCAGCAGGTCAAACGACTTCTTGTCATCGATGGGGATGGCGGCGATGTCGACCGGCGGCTTGCCCTCTTTGGCAAGACGCGGGTTTATCATGCCGAGCGCCCAGTCGATGATGGTGAGGGTCCGCAGACCCAGGAAGTCGAACTTCACCAGCCCGGCGTACTCCACGTCGTTCTTGTCGAACTGGGTGACCGGGTGATGGCCTTCGTCATCGCAGTAGAGCGGCGCAAAGTCGGTGATCTTGGTGGGTGCGATCACCACGCCACCGGCGTGTTTACCGGCGTTGCGCACCACCCCTTCCAGGCGGCGAGCCATGTCGATGAGGTCTTTGACCTCCTCATCCTGTTCGTAGAGCTCGGGCAGCTTGGGCTCAGCCTCGAATGCCTTGGCAAGCGTCATGCCCGGATCCGGCGGGATCAGCTTGGAGATACGATCCACAAAGCCGTAGGCGTGGCCCAGCACCCGGCCCACATCCCGCACCACCGCCTTGGCCGCCATGCTGCCGAAGGTGATGATCTGGGAGACCGCCTCCCGACCATACATATCTGAAACGTGCTCGATCACTTCATCGCGCCTGTCCATGCAGAAGTCGACGTCGAAGTCGGGCATGGATACCCGCTCGGGGTTCAGGAAACGTTCGAACAGCAGGTCAAATTCCAGCGGGTCGAGGTCAGTGATCTTGAGGGCGTAGGCCACCAGAGAGCCCGCACCCGAGCCCCGGCCCGGGCCAACGGGGATGCCGTTGTCCTTGGACCACTGGATAAACTCCATCACGATGAGGAAGTAACCCGGGAAGCCCATCTGGTTGATCACTTTCAGCTCAACATCGAGACGCTCGTCATACTCGGGACGACGCTCGGCCCGCACCGCCGGATCCGGGAACAGGAACTCGAGACGCTCCTCCAGACCCTCTTTCGATTTGGCCACCAGAAAATCTTCGGTGGTCATGTCGCCGGTCGGGAAGTTGGGCAGGAAGTACTCGCCAAGACGCACCGTCACGTTGCAGCGCTTGGCGATCTCCACTGTGTTTTCCAGCGCTTCGGGGATATCGGCAAACAGCTCCGCCATCTCCTCCTGACTGCGCAGGTACTGCTGGGGGCTGTAGCGACGGGGACGGCGTTTGTCCATCAGGGTATAGCCATCGTGGATGGCAACCCGGATCTCGTGTGCATCGAAGTCATCGGCGTTAAGGAACACCACCTCGTTGGTGGCGACCACTGGCAGCTCGAACTCGGTAGCGATGGCCACCGCCATGTGCAGATAGACCTCTTCGTCGGGTCGACCGGTGCGCAGCAGTTCGAGATAGTAGGCATCGGGGAAGTGGGTCTGATAGAAGGCGACACACTGCTCGGTCATCTGCCGGTTGCCCTTGAGCAGGAACTTGCCCACATCCCCCTCGCGGCCGCCGGAGAGGACGATCACCCCCTTGGCATGCTCGGCGAGCCAGCTCTTGTCGATAACCGGCCGCCCCTGCACATGGCCGCGCTGGTAACCGCGGGAAATAAGCAAGGTGATGTTCTGGTAGCCGTCGTTATCCATGGCCAGCAGGGTGAGACGGAACTGCTCGTCGCCGAGCTCATCGCTCTGCACCCAAAAGTCGGCACCGACAATGGGCTTGATCCCCTTGCCGTGGGCCGCGCCATAGAAGCGCACCAGGCCACACATGTTCATCTGATCGGTCAGCGCCAGCGCCGGCATGTTGTTGGCCGCAGCCGCCCCGACGATGGGGTTGATCTTCTGCAGGCCATCGACCATGGAGAAGTCGGAGTGGACTCGCAGGTGGATAAAACGGGGTTCAGCCATCGTCATCTCCTCTCGCTGCTCAAACTAAATGGCATGGTCTACTCGATCCCCAGTGCGCGGCGCACCGGTTTGAAGCTCTTGCGATATTCGGGCAGCGGGCCGCGCTCTGCCAGAATGGCGAGGTGCTCAGCAGTCGGATACCCCTTGTGGCGGGCAAAACCATACTCGGGATGACGGCTGTCCAGCTCGGTCATCTCCGCATCGCGGGTTACCTTGGCAAGGATCGAAGCGGCACTGATGGCGGCCACCAGGCTATCACCCTTGACCACGGCGCGCGATTCCATCGGCAATGCCGGGCAGCGGTTGCCATCGATAAAGACCAGCTCGGGTGTCACCTTCAGCCCTGCTACGGCGCGCTGCATCGCCAGCATGGTGGCATGCAGGATGTTGAGCTCGTCTATCTCTTCCGGAGTGGCGCGACCGATAGCCCAGGCGAGCGCTTTCTCTTTGATCTCGTCAAATAGCGCCAGCCGTTTCTTCTCGGAGAGCTTCTTGGAGTCAGCCAGTCCGACAATCGGATTGGCGGGATCGAGAATGACCGCAGCGGTGACCACGTCGCCCACCAGGGGGCCACGACCCACTTCGTCCACACCGGCAACCAGCTTGTCGTCAGGAATATCGATCATCATCTTGTAGCCTTGAATCAAAACAGGCCCCGTGGGGCCTGACAGGGGTCGACTGGCGCGGCATCACCGCTCGGAAAACGGATTAACGGGCTGCTCGGCGCAATCGACGGTCCGAAATAGCGTTATCTGCCGAGCAGATCCGCCACCGCATCGGCAGCCTGCGAGTCGGCATTGCAGCGGATCAGCTGGTGCAGCTCGGTGAAGGTGTTGACCAGCGCACTGTTGTCGTGCTCGAAGTACTTGCTCACCTCTTCCACCAGATTCTCCGGGGTGCACTCGTGCTGGATCAGTTCCGGCACCAGCATGCGACCGGCGAGCAGGTTGGGCAGAGAGACAAATTCGGTCTTTACCAGTCGCTGGGCCAGCCAATAGCTGAAGGACTTGAGCTTGTAACCCACCACCATCGGCTTTTTCACCAGCATGGCTTCGAGCGCCGCGGTACCGGAGGCCAGCATCACCACGTCGGCGGCGATCATCGCCTCGCGGCCCTGCCCTTCCAGCAGCACCATGTCGAGACCCGGCGCTACCTCGGCCTTGATGGTCATAAACTGCTCGCGCCGTTTCTGGTTGACCAGCGGCACAATGAAGCCGAGATCCGGATAGCGCACCGTCAGGTGTTTGCACGCCTCGAGAAACAGGGGGGACATAAAGCCCACTTCTGCGGTGCGGCTGCCCGGCAGCACCGCCAGCCAGCGGCGATTGGCATCGATACCGAGATTGCGACGCACGGCAGCCTGATCCGGCACCAACGGAATATCGTCCGCCATGGTGTGACCGACAAAACGGCAAGGGGCGTCGAAGCGGTCGTAGAAGGCTTTCTCGAACGGCAGGAAGGCGAGCACCATGTCGGTAGCGGCCTTGATCTTGTGAATGCGGTTCTGGCGCCATGCCCACACAGAGGGGCTGACATAGTGAACCGTCTTGATACCGGCGCGGCGCAGTTTCAGCTCCACTCCGATATTGAAATCCGGTGCATCCACGCCGATGAAGATATCGGGCGGATTGGCAATAAAGTGGCGCAGCAGTTCGCGACGGACCTTGAGAATACGCGGCAGACGGCCAAGCACCTCGGTGATCCCCATGACGGAGAGCTCTTCCATCTCGAACAGGGCCTTGACGCCGAGGGCCTGCATGCGCGGCCCGGCGATCCCTTCGAACTGCGCATCCGGGTAGCGGGCTTGCAGCTCGCGCACCAGACCGGCAGCCAGAATGTCGCCGGAGACCTCTCCGGCGACGATACCGATACGAACCGGATCAGGCACGGATGATCCCGCGCTCGTTATCTTTGAGGAAGTCCACATAGAGCTGGACGGCCGGTTCGGCTTGCGCCATCTCGATCAGCACCGGCAGCACCTCTTCGATGGTCTTGCCGGAACGGAAGATCTCTTTGTAGGCACGCTTGACGGCAGAGATGGCCTCGGCGCTGAAACCGCGGCGACGCAGACCTTCGGAGTTGACCCCGAACGGCTTGGCGTAGTTGCCGGCGGCCATCACGTAGGGCGGCACATCCTTGTTCAGGGCGGCGCAGCCACCGACGAAGGCGTGGGAACCGACGCGGCCAAACTGATGAATGGCGGAGAGACCCCCAAAGATCACGAAGTCACCGATCACCACGTGGCCCGCCAGGGTCGCGTTGTTGGCGAAGATGCAGTTGTCACCGATGATGCAGTCGTGGGCAACATGAACGTTGACCATGAACAGGTTGCCGCTGCCCACCTTGGTCAGGCTCTGATCCTGAATGGTGCCACGGTGGAAGGTGCAGTTCTCGCGAATGACGTTGTTGTCGCCAATCTCAAGGAAGGTGCGCTCACCGGCGTACTTCTTGTCCTGGCAATCCTCACCGATGGAGGTGTGCTGGAAGATCTTGTTGCCGCGACCAATCTTGGTCGGGCCCTTGATCACCACATGGGAACCTACCCAGGTGTTGTCACCGATTTCCACCTCGGCGCCGATGACAGAAAAGGGGCCGATTTCAACCCCTTTACCGATCACGGCAGACTCATGGACGATGGCAGTATCGTGAATGATGGCAGTCTGGTCGATCACGTGTGTTAAACCTCGCGTTTGGCGCACATCAGCTCGGCGGTACAGACCACTTCACCGTCGACGGTAGCGACACCGGTGAACTTGGCAATACCGCGACGCTCTTTCAGGAACTCCACGTCGAGCACCAGTTGGTCACCGGGGCCGACCGGACGCTTGAAGCGAGCGTTGTCGATTGAGGCAAAATAGTAAAGTTCGTTGGGAGACGGCTTGCCCACCATGGTAAAGGCCAGGATACCGGTGGCCTGTGCCATCGCTTCCAGGATCAGTACGCCAGGGAACACCGGCTTGGCCGGGAAGTGCCCCTGGAAGATCGGCTCGTTGAACGAGACGTTCTTGATGGCACGCAGGGTTTTGCGCTCATCGCTGATCTCGTAGTCGTCTACACGATCCACCATCAGAAACGGATAACGGTGGGGCAGCAGATCCATGATTTCCTGGATACCCAGGCTCTTCTTTTCAGTAGTCAAAACAGTACCCTATACCAATCGTGATTATTCTTGATCCAGCTTCTTCTCAAGCTTGCTTAACCGCTTGTGCATCTCTTCGATACGCATCACCCGGGCGGCGGTCTTGCGCCACTCTTTATTGGTTTGCAGAGGGATGCCGGAAGAGTAGACACCAGGCTCGGTAATGGGTCGCATCACCATGGCCATACCGGTGACGGTGGCCTGGTCGCAGATCTCCATATGCCCGTTAAAGACGGAAGCGCCGCCAATGATACAGTATTTGCCGACCTTGAGACTACCAGCCATCACGGTAGAGCCCGCCACGGCGGTGCCGTAACCGATCTCCACGTTGTGGGCGATCTGGCACTGGTTGTCGATGATGACGTTGTCAGCGATGCGGGTATCTTCCAGCGCACCGCGGTCAATGGTGGTACAGGCACCGATCTCGACCCGGTTGCCAATGGTCACTCCGCCGAGCTGGGGGATCTTGATCCACTCGCCACGCTCGTTGGCGTAACCGAAACCATCGGCCCCGATCACTGTGCCGGATTGAACCAGACAGTCGGTACCCATGGTCACATTGTGATAGAGGGTGACGTTGGCCCACAGCCGGGAGCGGGCTCCCAGCCGGGTATTTTTGCCAACAAAACAGCCCGGGCCAATGCGTACATCGTCACCCAGCACGACGCCGGATTCGATCACTGCATTGGCGCCGATGGCCACTCTCTCGCCCAGTTGCACGTCAGCCGCGATAACGGCGCTCGGATGAATATCCGTGGCCGGCTGCGGGGTGGTGTCCAGCAGTTGAGCTACCCGGGCAAAGCCCACATAGGGGTCTTTGAGCACCAGGGCATTGGTGGGACAAAATGGCAGATCCGCTTCGGTAATGAGCACGGCGGTCGCCTTGCTCTGCTCCAGATAGTGCCGGTACTTTTTGTTGGACAGGAAGGTGATATCCCCCTCCCCGGCCTTTTCCAGTGTCGCTACCTTGCGGATTTCCAGGGTTCCGTCGCCATGGACCTGGGCCCCCAGTTGCTGGGCCAGCTGTGCGAGAGTGAATGCCATCAATTAGTTGCTCTTGCTTACCTGAGAAATAACCTGGCCGGAGATGTCCAGCTTGCTGGCGGCATACGGGGCGGCATTGCGCTCCAGCACCAGATCGTAACCATTGCTCTTGGCGATGGAATCGATGGCAGCCTGCACCTTGGTCAGGATCTTGTTGCGCTCTTCGGACTGACGGCGGCCGTTGTCCTGCTCAAAGGCTTGACGCTTCTGGTTGAACTCCATCTGCAGCTTGGCCAGCTTCTCCTGGTTCTGCTTCTTCTGCTCGGCGCTCATAAAGGCTTCATCCTTGCGGAACTTCTCGACCAGCTTCTGGCCTTCCTGTTCCAGCTTCTGCAGCTCACGCATGCGCGGCTCGAATTCACCTTTCAGCTTGGCTGCAACGGCTTCACGCTGGGGCAGCTTTTGGAAGACTTCGCCCATGTCGACCACGGCGATCTTGGTCTCAGCGAAGGCAGAACCCATGCCGGCAGCCATCAGTGCAAAGCTCAAACCAGCTACTTTCAACGCTTTATTCACACTTACTCCTTGTTCCCTCATGGCGAGGGCTACCTGATTTACCCGATTATGCAAGCGGCGTTAGGACCGTCTTGTTACCTGGTGAGGCACGCATACCGCGCGTCCCATCATTGAAGACCCCCACCGCATGGGTGGGGGCGAAACTCTGCTTAGAAAGTACGACCGATGTTGAAGGAGAAGAACTCGGTGCGATCCCCTTCATATTTCTTGATCGGCTTGGCCAAGGCGAACACCAGCGGCCCCATCGGCGAGAGCCACTGCAGGGAGACACCGGCAGAGACCCGGATATTGCCCGGGTTGGAGTAGTCCTGGCTCAGATAGTTGCAATCAGAACCGGCGGCGCAAGGATATGCTCCGTTGGCAAAATCGGTGCTCCAGACGGTACCTGCGTCCATAAAGACGGTGGAACGGATCTGCGGACGATAGGTCTCGGAGACGAACGGGGTCGGGAAGACCAGCTCCAGTGAAGCGACGGCCAGAGCGTTGCCCCCCACCGAGGTGTCGGAACCTTCGTAGTAACCAGTTTCACACGGCTGAGAACCCGTGCAACTGCCAGCACCCGGCTTGTTGTAGGTCTTGTAGATCGCCTTGGGACCAATGGTGTTGCTCTTGAAGCCACGCACCGTATCGAAACCACCCGCATAGTAGTTCTCGAAGAACGGCAGCATGGAGTCATCGCCATAGCCGTTACCGTAGGAGACACGACCCTTGCCGATCATTACCCAGCTGTGATCCGCATCGAGCGGGAAGTAGTGGGCATCCTCGGCTGAGAGCTTGTAGTACTGCAGCTCCATGCCCGGTACGGTCACCTTGGCGTTGATACGCTGACGATCGCCAGAAGTCGGGAACATCCCCTTGTTCAGGGTAGAGCGGGTCCAGCCAGCGGTGACATCAACGGTCACGAAATCGAGGTTGGAACCATCCTGTGAGTAAGCATTCCAGAACTGATCCATCTGTACCGACTGGCGGTTATCATTCCACTGATCCCAGCAGTAGGTATTGCCATCAGTATCCGGATTGTCCTTCAGACACTCCTGATAGTTCTGGGCATTGAATGACGGACGGCTCAGCTTGGTGCTCTCGATACCGGTACTGAAGTCGAGACGGTTGAACTCATTGACCGGGAAGCCGCTGGAGAGACGGAAACCGATGGTTTCATTCTCGTAATCAACGATATCGGCATCATCGGCGCGGAACTGGTTGTAGTAGACCCGACCACCCAGGCTGACACCATCCACGGTAAAGTAGGGGTCGTTGTAGCTCAGATCGACGTTCTTGGAGTAGTCGTTGGTGCTGGCGTTGATGGAGACCTTTTTACCGGTACCCATAAAGTTGTCCTGGGAGATCCCCGCCTGCAGGCTCAGACCCGATTCGGTGCCGTAACCGATACCGGCGTTGATGGAGCCTGCTGGCTGCTCCTTGACCTTGAAGTCGAGGTCAACCAGGTCATCATTGCCCGGCACCCGCTTGGTGTCCACTTCTACACTCTCGAAATAACCGAGACGGTTGAGACGGCTCTTGGACTGCTCGATGTTGTCGGAGGAGAGCCAGGTGCCCTCCATTTGGCGCATCTCGCGACGCAGCACCTGATCTTCGGTGGTGGCGTTACCGCTGAAGTTGATATTGCGCACATAGACACGGGGGCCCGGCTCAACGTTGACGATCAGCTCCACTTCCTTGGTTTTGTCATTGATCTGCGGGAAGGTGACCACTTTCGGATAGGCGTAGCCGTAACGGCCGAGGAACTTGGAGAGCACCTCTTCGGTATGAGTCACCTGACTGGCAGAGTAGGTGCTGCCGGCAGCAATCGGGATCAATCCCTTCATCTCGCCACCGCGATCGATCAGGTCACCCTTGAGCTGGACACCGGAGACCTTGTACTGATCCCCTTCCTTGATGTTGAGGGTGACATAGACGCCCTTCTTGTCGGGGGTCATGGAGACCTGGGTAGACTCCTGCTGGAAGCGGATATAGCCGCGATCCATGTAGTAGGAGCGTAGGGTCTCGATATCACCGGCCAGTTTTTGCTTCTGATAGCGCTGGTCGGCGGTAAAGTTCCACCAGGGCACTTCGTCGCGCAGGGAGAGTTGGGCAATCAGCTTCTCTTCAGGGAAGACGCTGTTGCCGACGATGTTGATCTGCTGGATCTTGGCCGCTTCACCTTCCACGAAGGTGAACTTGAGGTCGACCCGGTTGCGCGGCAACGGGGTGACGATAGCCTTGACCTTGGCGGAGTATTTACCCACGCCATAGTAGAAATCTTCCAGTCCCTTCTCGAGGGAAGTGAGCACGGTGCGATCCAGCGGATCGCCCACACGGATACCGGAGGACTCCAGACTCTGGGTCAGTTGCTCCTCTTTGATATCCTTGTTGCCAGCAAACTCGATGCTGGAGATGGTCGGACGCTCCTTGACCATCACCTGCAGTACCTGGCCGTCACGGTAAACCTTCACATCCTCGAAGTTACCCGAGGCATAGAGCTTTTTGATGGCGCTGGCCAGAGCCACGGAGTCGACGGTATCACCGACCCGGATCGGCAGGTTCAACAGTGCGGCACCCAGGGTCACCCGTTGCAGACCTTCGACCTGGATATCTTGCACCACAAAAGAGGCAGGGGCCGCCTGGGCCAGGAAACTGGCACCCAGCAGGCAACTCAACACCAATGCTTTTTTAACAGCCATTTTGTTCTTATGTGTCCTTGTTGATGCTCTGGCCTCAGAGGCGAGCGAAATCGTTAAACAGCGCAATGCCCATCAATAACATCAGAATGGCGGCGCCGATCCTGAAACCCACTTCCTGTATTTTCTCTGATACCGGCTTGCCGGTGACCGCTTCGATAAGGAAATAGACCAGATGGCCACCATCGAGCACCGGCAGGGGGAATAGATTGATAATCCCCAGGTTGACGCTGATCAGCGCCAGAAAACTCAAGAAATAGACCAGACCATAGTCGGCACTGCTGCCGGCGCCCTTGGCAATGGAGATGGGGCCGCTCAGGTTGTCCAGCGACACGATGCCACCGATCAACTTGCCAATCATGTCAAAGGTGAGCGTGATCAGGCTCCAGGTCTTGTCCGCGCCATGCCACAGCGCCTGCAAAGGCCCATACTGTAACAGAATTCGATATTCATCCGGTAATGGAACCAGTTGCGGTGAGAGACCGACGAATCCCACCAGCTTGCCCTGCACCTTGCGGCTATCCGGGGTCAGGGTCACGTTGAGATCACTGTTGTTGCGCTCAACCACCACTTGAAGGGGTTCGCCCGGTGCCTGCTGCACCAGTTCGACAAACTGGGCCCATGCGGTAATAGGCTGATCGCCGACCTGTTTGATACGGTCACCGACCTGCAGCCCCGCCTTTTCACTGGCACTCTTGGCCACCACTGCAGCCACGACTGGCAGCACTTTGCCACTCAGGGGGACGATCCCCAAGCTGCCGATAGGCGACTCTTTATCCGGATCGAAGGTCCAGCCGGTCAGCGACAAGGTTTTATCGGTGGCATAGCTGGTATTGGGTGCCTGCACCTTGAGAGTCACTGTATCATCACCCAGATGACTTATAAGAGCGTAGGTGACGCTCTCCCAGTCACCGGTCAGCTCATCGCCGACCCCGACAATCTCCATCCCGGGCAGCACACCCGCCTCGGCCACGATGGATGCCGGACGCACTTCACCGATCACCGGCTTGACGCTCGGCACCCCGATGATAAACATCAGCCAGAGGGCAAACAGGGCAAACACGAAGTTGGCCATGGGACCTGCGGCGACAATCGCCATCCGCGCCCAGACACTCTTGTGGTTGAAGGCATACTGCTCGTCACCGGGCTTGAGTTCATCGACCCGGCCATCGAGCATCTTGACGTAACCACCGAGCGGGATCAGCGCCAGCACATATTCGGTGCCATCTTTACCCATCCGGCGCCAGATCGCCTTGCCAAAACCGATAGAGAAGCGCTCAACCTTGACGCCACAACGACGGGCCACCCAGAAGTGACCAAACTCGTGCACCGCGACCAGCAGGCCTAGCGCAACAACAAAAGCACCGATATTCCACAACACACCGCCCATCAGCCAAGCTCCTCAATCAAAGTGTGAGCACGGGCTCTTGCCGCACCGTCAAGGGCAAACAGATCATCGAGCGAGCCGACGGCGCTGCTCTCCAGCGCCAGCATCACTGCCTCGTTGATCCGGGCAATATCCATAAAACCGATGCGCCCGGCCAGGAAGGCGGCAACCGCCTCCTCGTTGGCCGCATTGAGCGCAGTAGTCGCCGCTTGTCCCTTCTGGCAGGCATTGATGGCCAGCGCCAGACAGGGGTAGCGATCATAATCAGGCCGGATAAAGCTGAACTCTCCGACACTGAAGAAATCCAAAGGTTCCACACTGGAGGGGATGCGATTGGGATAAGCCAGCGCATGGGCAATGGGGGTACACATATCCGGATTGCCAAGCTGAGCCAGCACGGAGCCATCCTTGTACTGCACCATGGAGTGGATCACCGACTGCGGGTGGATCACCACCTGGATCTGCTCGGGCGCCGCATTGAACAACCAGCGCGCCTCGATGTACTCCAGCCCTTTGTTGATCATGGTGGCGGAGTCGACCGAAATCTTGGCCCCCATCGACCAGTTGGGATGAGCGATAGCCTGCGCCGGCGTCACCTTGGCCAGCTCGCTGATCTCGGTGTAACGGAACGGGCCGCCAGAACCGGTCAGCAAAATCTTGCTGATCCCCGCCGCCGCCAGATCACAAAAACCGGGCTGGCGCTGCACGGCAGTCGGCAGACACTGGAAGATGGCATTGTGTTCGCTGTCGATGGGCAGCAGCTCGGCACCATGCTCGCGAACGGCCTCCATGAAGAAAGCACCGGACATCACCAGCGCCTCCTTGTTGGCCAGCAAAATACGCTTGCCGGCACGTACCGCGGCCATGGTCGGGGCCAGTCCGGCCGCACCGACGATGGCGGCCATCACGCTATGGGCGTCGGGGTGAGCGGCAACCTCGCAGAGGGCTGCTGCACCAGACATGACCCGGGTCGCACTGCCGTGCGCTTTCAGACGGGCAGCCAGTTCACGGGCGGCATCCTCATCGACCATCACGGCAAAACGGGGGGAGAATTCGAGGCAGTCCCGCAACATGGCATCCACGTTGCGGGCGGCGGTCAACGCCAATACTTGCCAACTGCCCGGGTTATGGCGCAGCACTTTCAAGGTACTCTGACCAATGGAGCCAGAGGCCCCCAGAATAACCAGTGACTTGTGCATCAAAACTCCTGACTGAGTAGCAGATAACTGAGCAGAAACACCGGCAGGGCGGCGGTCAGGCTGTCGATCCGGTCGAGAATGCCGCCATGACCCGGCAACAGGGTGCCGGAGTCCTTGATGCCCGCCTCGCGCTTGAACATGCTTTCGGTCAGATCGCCGAGTACGGAGGCTAGCACCGCCAGCAGAGAGCAAAACAGCACGGTGATCATCTTGGCAGGAACAAATCCCATCGACCAGGTGACACCGATGGCCAGCAGGCTGGCGGTAAAGAGGCCGCCGCACATCCCTTCGATGGTTTTGCCCGGACTCACAGCCGGTGCCAGCTTGTGCTTACCGAACGCCTTACCGAAAAAATACGCGCCAGAATCTGCCGCCCAGACCAGTCCCATCACGAACAACAGGATCCAGGCGCCCATCATGGGGTCATGGTAAAAGTTGTAACCACGGATGGCGACCAGCGACCAGAAGAAGGGAACCAGGGTCACCAGACCAAACAGGGACTTGAGCCAGAGAGACTCTTTCCACAGCTTGGCGCTTTGGGGATAACGCAGCACCAGCAGCAGACCCAGCAACCACCAGCTTACCGCGGTCCAGAGCACGCCCATCACGAGGGGGTGCAGGTGAGGCGTCCAGAGTTGCTCCACCGGCAGCCAAAAGAGGCTGGCACCAAGCAACAGACAAAATACGATGGGTAACCATTGCTGCGGAGCAGCAGAGACAAACCCACTCCATTCGCGACTGGCCAACAAAAACACCAGCGCTGCCAACAGGGCAAAAAATTTCAATGGCAGAAAGAAGAGCGCCCCCAACACCAGGGGGATCAACATCAAAGCAGTAATAATTCGTTGTTTTAGCAAAAGAAACCTCTCTCTTGGGAGCGGGGTTTAGCCGGTCTGCTGCTCGGCGATCAATTCCCGTATCTGTTCACCCGTGCAACCGAAGCGACGCTCGCGGGCAACGAAAGAGGCAACCGCCTCACTGAACTCGGCCTCGTTGAAATCGGGCCACAATACCGGGGTAAAATAGAGCTCTGCATAGGCGAGCTGCCATAAAACAAAATTGCTGATGCGATGATCGCCACCGGTGCGGATCAACAGGTCCACGGGTGGCAGATCGGCCATGCAAACCTCGCGGGTCAACATGGATTCATCAATGTCGTCTGCGGCCAGTTCACCGGCAACAACCGCGCGGGCCAGCTTGCGAGCCGCCTGAGCGATATCCCACTGGCCGCCATAGTTGGCTGCAATGTTCAGGGTCAATCCCTTGTTATTGGCGGTCAAGGCTTCCGCCTTGGCGATTTTGGCCTGCAACCGATCACTGAAGCGAGCGGTATCGCCAATCACCCTGAGCCGGATCCCGTGACTGTGAAGTTTGTTCACCTCGCGGCCCAGCACGGTAATGAACAGCTCCATCAAGGCGCTGACTTCCCCTTCCGGACGACGCCAGTTTTCGCTGGAGAATGCAAACAGGGTCAATGCCTCGATCTTGGCTCGCGCAGCAAAGGTAACGGCCTCGCGCACTGACTTGACGCCCGCCTTGTGGCCATAAACCCGCATCTTGCCTCGGTTCTGGGCCCAGCGACCGTTACCATCCATGATGATGGCGACGTGACGGGGTAAAGACGAGTTGGCACAATCACCCAACGCAGCCAAAAGCGACATGGTTTTCTCCCACAAAGACAAAAGCGCCGTGCAGGGGCACTACACGGCGCTCGTAATATACCTTTCAGGCGCTTAGATTTCCATTAGCTCCTTCTCCTTTGCAGCAAGAGCCTCATCGACCAGCTTGATGTAGGAGTCAGTCAGCTTCTGGATCTCTTCCTGGGCGCGACGGTCGTCGTCTTCGGAGATCTCTTTGTCCTTCAGCAGCGCTTTCAGGTCGGCGTTGGCATCGCGGCGAATGTTGCGCACGGCAACACGGGCGTTTTCCGCTTCGGCACGGACGATCTTGGTCAGGTCGCGACGGCGCTCTTCGGTCAGCGGCGGCAGCGGCACGCGCAGGGTCTGGCCATTGCTGGAGGGGTTCAGGCCCAGATCGGAGGTCAGGATCGCCTTCTCTACCGCCTGGATCATGGAGCGGTCGAAAATGGAGATGGAGAGGGTGCGAGCATCTTCTGCCACGACGTTGGCCAACTGTTTCAGCGGAGTGGCAGCACCGTAATACTCAACCTGGATGCCGTCGAGCAGGCTCGGGTGAGCACGGCCAGTACGGATCTTGGACATCTGGGTCTTGAGTGATTCGACACTCTTGCCCATACGCTCCTTGGCGTCGTTTTTAATCTCGTTGATCACAGCGGTTTTCCTTTTGGCGAACGAGCCGCCATGCGGCTCGCATCTATATTATTTGCTGACGTAATGGATCAGGGTACCTTCCGGCTCACCCATGATAACCCGGCGCAAAGCGCCCGGCTTGTTCATGTTGAACACCCGGATCGGCAGATCATGGTCACGTGCCAGAGTAAAAGCAGCAAGATCCATCACCTTGAGCTCTTTTTCAAGAACTTCATCATAACTCAATTCATGGTACAGCACGGCATCCGGATTCTTGACTGGATCTTCGTTGTATACACCATCAACCTTGGTGGCCTTGAGCACTACATCGGCTTCGATCTCGATCCCGCGCAGGCAAGCTGCAGAATCGGTAGTGAAGAAGGGGTTGCCAGTACCGGCAGAGAAGATCACCACTTTGCCTGCACGCAGCTGGCTGATTGCCTCGGCCCAGCTGTAGGAATCACAAACCCCTTGCAGGGAAATGGCAGACATCAGACGGGCATTCACATAAGCACGATGCAGAGCATCACGCATGGCCAGACCGTTCATCACGGTTGCCAGCATACCCATGTGGTCGCCCACCACGCGGTTCATGCCCGCCTTGGCAAGACCGGCACCACGGAACAGGTTGCCGCCACCGATGACCAGACCGACCTGAACACCCAGCTCAACCAGCTCTTTGATCTCTTGGGCCATCCGCTCCAGCACTGCCGGATCAATGCCGAAACCCTCGGATCCTTGCAGGGCTTCACCACTCAACTTCAGAAGAACACGTCTGTATGCAGGTTTGGGATTGGTACTCATGTCACTGATTCCTGGTCATATAAAGACCGCGACATAAGTCGCGGTCTGGGGAAACGGAAAAACCGGTTCGATTAGGCCTTTTGAGCGGCCGCGATTTGGGCTGCAACTTCAGCAGCGAAATCGGTCTCTTGCTTCTCGATGCCTTCGCCCACTTCGAAACGGGTGAAGGAGACAACGTCAGCGCCTTCTTTCTTCAGCAGCTCGGCAACAGTCATGGAAGGATCTTTCACGAACGGCTGACCAGTCAGGGAAACCTCACCGGTGAACTTCTTCATGCGACCTTCAACCATCTTCTCGGCGATCTCTTTCGGCTTGCCGGAGTTGATGGCGATGTCGATCTGGATTTCGCGCTCTTTGGCAACGACTTCAGCAGATACATCTTCAGGCTTGACGAATTGCGGGCTGTTGGCTGCAACGTGCATGGCCAGATCTTTGGCCAGTTCGTCGGAACCACCGGTCAGCTTGGTGATAACACCGATGCGGGAACCGTGAACGTAGGTGCCCAGGTTGTCACCTTCAACCAGCATCACGCGACGCAGGTTCATGTTCTCACCGATCTTGGCGATCAGGTTGGTGATGGTCAGCTCTACGGATTCGCCGTTGCCAAAATCAGCGGCTTTCAGCGCATCAACGTCTGCGATCTTCTGGGTAGCTGCGATCTCGACGATCTTCTGACCCATGGCCAGGAAACCGGCATCCTTGGAAACGAAGTCAGTCTCGCAGTTCAGCTCGATCATGACGGCAACTTTGCCTTCGGTACGGGCGAAAATCACACCTTCAGCGGCGATACGGCCAGCTTTCTTGGCGGCTTTGGCCTGACCGGATTTACGCATGTTCTCGATGGCCAGCTCGATATCGCCGTTGGCCTCTTCCAGTGCTTTTTTGCAATCCATCATGCCAGCGGCGGTGCGCTCGCGCAGTTCTTTTACCAGGGCGGCAGAAATGTTTGCCATGTCCAGTATCCTCGGTCTTGAATTGACAAGAAACAGGGGCCACAAGGGCCCCTGCTAACCAATTACATCAGCTTGGTTAATAAGGGCTTTGCAGACCTTATCAATTACTCAGCTTCAACGAAGCCATCTTGTTCGGCTTGAACAACGATGTCCTGCTCGCGAGCTTCCAGTACGGTGTCAGCAGCAGCATTCAGGTACAGCTGTACGGCACGGATAGCGTCGTCGTTACCCGGGATGACGTAATCAACGCCGTCCGGGTTGGAGTTGGTATCAACGATGGAAACTACCGGGATACCCAGGTTGTTGGCTTCTTTGATAGCGATGTGCTCGTGGTCGGCATCGACAACGAACAGAACGTCAGGCAGGCCGCCCATGTTCTTGATACCACCCAGGCTCTTCTCCAGCTTTTCCATTTCGCGAGTACGCATCAGCGCCTCTTTCTTGGTCAGCTTCTCGAAGGTACCGTCCTGGCTCTGGGTTTCCAGATCTTTCAGGCGCTTGATGGACTGACGAACGGTTTTCCAGTTGGTCAGCATGCCGCCCAGCCAGCGGTGGTTAACATAGAACTGGTCGCAACGCTCAGCGGCTTCTTTTACGGCTTCAGACGCGGCACGCTTGGTACCTACGAACAGTACCTTGCCTTTCTTGGCAGCTACGGAGCTGATGAAGTTCATGGCATCGTCAAACATCGGAACGGTTTTTTCCAGGTTGATGATGTGAACTTTGCTGCGGGCACCGAAGATGTAGGATTTCATTTTCGGGTTCCAGTAACGAGTCTGGTGACCGAAGTGAACGCCGGCTTGCAGCATGTCGCGCATAGAAACTTTAGCCATTTTATACCTCTGTATTGGGGTTAGGCCTCCACACATCCCATATAACCGACCCGTTAAGGCACCCCGGCATATGTGTCGATGTGTGTGTGTTGTTTAAGTAAGGGTGATGAAATCGGGACGCAAGTTCCCCATTCCGGCGCGCTTTATACCATAACTTTGTTCAGGACACCACCGGCCGACACTCTAAACAGGTGTAAATCTGGATCCCGCCAGAGGAGGTTGCGACTGCCATTTGACGCTGTGATGACAATCACACTGGAAGTACGCGGGGGTTGCGGATAAAATTTTGGCCTGATTGCAAACGCATCTATTTTTCATTACCTGATTGCCGGACATCGATAGATGCGCGATCAGGTCCCAAGAGAGATCCCATGTCCATTAAAATCAAGACACCGGAAGAGATTGAAAAGATGCGCGTTGCCGGCCAATTGGCCGCCGATGTGCTGGTCATGATTGCGCCCCATGTCAAAGCTGGCGTCACCACTGACGAACTGAACACCCTTTGCCACAACTACATCGTTGATGTGCAGCAGGCTATCCCGGCTCCGCTCAACTACCACGGCTTCCCCAAATCCATCTGCACCTCGGTGAACGATGTGATCTGCCACGGCATCCCGAACCACAAGAAGCTGCGTGATGGTGACATCATCAACCTCGACATCACCGTCATCAAGGATGGCTACCACGGCGACACCTCCGCCATGTTCATCGTGGGCGAGACCACCCCGCTGCGTCGTCAGCTCTGCAAGATTGCGCAAGAGAGCCTCTACGCCGCCATCAAGAAGGTGCGCCCGGGCGCCTGCATCACCGAGATCGGCGCCGTGATCCAGCCCATCGTCGAGAAGGCCGGGTTCTCCGTGGTGCGTGACTACTGTGGCCACGGCATCGGTGCCGAGTTCCACGAAGAGCCGCAGATCCTCCACTACCGCAACGGCGGCAAGCTGGAGCTGAAGGCGGGCATGTGCTTCACCATCGAGCCGATGGTCAACAGCAAGAAGTACCACTGCAAGGTCAATCCGAAGGATGGCTGGACCGTGACTACCAAGGATGGCGGCGACTCCGCCCAGTGGGAACACACCCTGCTGGTAACCGAAGATGGCTGCGAAGTGCTGACCCTGCGCCCCGACGACACTATCGACCGCGTCATCAAACACAGCTAACATCGAACCCCGGCCCTTAGCGAAAAGCGCCGGGGTTTTTACTGCCCGTTTCAGCCATATGCCTGCCACTTGTGTGTGAGATGCCATGGACGCCAGCCTGCTTTCCCCCCATCTGTTACCCGACGACCAGCTCACCCGCGACAACTGCAAAGAGTACCTGAGCCGCTTTCTCGGCTGGCTGCACGCCCGCTTCGATGCCGGTGACAACATTATCGAGCTGGTTGCCACCCGCTCCGAATATATGGATCAACTGCTCTGCCGCCTCTGGCAGAAGTTTGGCTTCGACAAGAGCGACCTCACCCTCATCGCGGTGGGTGGTTATGGCCGAGGCGAGCTGCACCCCCACTCCGACATCGACCTGCTGATCCTCTATGACGGCGACGAGCTGGACGAAGTGCTGGGGCTGCGCATCGGCGAGTTCATCACCCTGCTGTGGGATCTCAAGCTCGAGGTGGGTCAGGCGGTACGCAACGTGGCGGAGTGCATCGAGCAGGGCAAGGCCGACATCACGGTCGCCACCAACCTCATAGAGGCGCGCTACATCACGGGCCGCAAGGAGGGTTTCCGGCAACTCAAGGAGGCGACCGGCCCCCAACACTTCTGGCCGAGCGAAGCCTTCTTTCGCGCCAAGCGCCAGGAGCAGGCGGAGCGGCACCAGCAGTTTCTCGGCACAGCCTACAAGCTGGAGCCGGATCTCAAGTGCAATCCGGGCGGCCTGCGCGACATCCAGACCCTCGCCTGGGTCGCTCGTCGCCACTTCGGTGCCACCACCCTGTTCGAGATGACCAGTCACGGCTTCCTCAACCGCGCCGAGTACCGCGAGCTGCTCGACTGCCAGAATTTCCTCTGGAAGGTACGCTTTGCCTTGCACATGGCCATCAATAAGGGCGACAACCGCCTGCTATTCGACCGCCAACGCACCGTGGCCCAGATGCTGGGCTTCGAGGGGGAAGGCAACGCGCCGATCGAGCAGATGATGAAGCGTTTCTACCAGACGGTGCGGCGGGTCGCCGAGCTCAACGAGATGCTGCTGCAACTGTTTGACGAGGCGATTCTTGGCAACAGCGCCATGGATGTGCGCCGCCTCTCCGACGAGTTCCAGCTCCGTGGCCGCCTCATCGATGCAGTAGATGCCGAGCTGTTCGCCCGCGAGCCCGCCGCCATCCTGCGCCTCTTCTACCAGATGGCCCAGCATCCCGAGATTGCCGGTATCCACTCCGCTACCCTGCGCCAGCTGCGCGAAGCGCGGCGCAAGCTCAACTGCTGGCTGCAGGATCTGCCGGAGTGCCGCCGCCTGTTCATGGCGCTGCTGCGCCACCCCAACGGCATCGGCCTGCCGATGAGCCTGATGCACAAGTATGGCATTCTGGCGGCCTACTTGCCGCAGTGGAACCTCATCGTCGGCCAGATGCAGTTCGACATGTTCCACGCCTACACGGTCGATGAGCACACCCATCGGCTGCTCAAGAACATTCACGGCTTTCCCAACCCGGCCAATCGTCAGAGCCACCCGCTCTGCCACGAGGTGTTCACCCGGTTGCGCAAACCGGAGCTGCTCAGCATCGCCGCCCTGTTCCACGATATCGCCAAGGGGCGGCGTGGCGATCACTCCGAACTTGGCGCCGTCGATGCGCTGGAGTTCTGCCAGCTGCACGGCCTCGATCGCTACGAGAGCCGGCTGGTCGCCTGGCTGGTGCGCCACCATCTGCTGATGTCGGTCACCGCCCAGCGCCGCGATATCTATGACCCCGACGTGGTCACCGACTTTGCCCAGAAGGTGCGCGACGAGCAGCATCTCGACCTGCTCTACTGCCTCACCGTGGCCGATATCTGCGCCACCAACGACACCTTGTGGAACGACTGGAAGGGCACCCTGCTGCGCGAGCTCTACTTCGCGACCCAGAAGGCACTGCGCCAGGGGCTGGAGAACCCGCCCGACATGCGGCTGCGCATTCGCGAGAACCAGCGTCAGGCCAAGCAACTGCTGGCACAGCGCGACGTGCCGGAAGAGGCGATCAATCAGCTCTGGGGCGACTTCAAGGCCGATTACTTCCTGCGTCACAGCCCGGAACAGATCGCCTGGCACTGCCGCCACATCATCGAGCATGGCGACAACCCGGCGCCGCTGGTGCTGATCGGCAAACACCCGACCCGCGGCGGCAGCGAGGTGTTCATCTACTGCCGCGACACGCCGAACCTGTTTGCCACCGTCGCCTCGGCGCTGGATCAAAAGAATCTCAACATTCACGACGCCCAGATCATGAACTCGCGCAGCAACTTCGTGCTCGATACCTTTGTGGTGCTCGAACCCAACGGCGAACCCATCAGTCCCAACCGCACCGCCACCATCAAGAAAGCGCTGGAGAAGGCGCTGCAGGAGCCGGGCAAACTGGTGCTGCGCAACAAGCCACTGTCACGGCGCCACCGCCAGTTCAGCGTGCCGACCCGGGTCGTTTTTCTACCGCACAAGGGGGAGAGCCGCCACACCCTGATGGAGCTGACCGCCCTCGATACTCCCGGCCTGCTGGCGCGGATCGGCGCGGTGTTCCAGCAGTGCGGCCTGTCGCTGCACGCCGCCAAGATCGCCACCTTTGGCGAACGGGTCGAGGACTTTTTCAGTCTGACCAGCCTCGATGGCGAGCCATTGACACCGGAGCAACAACTGCAGCTGGAAGAGCGGCTGGTGCATCAGCTCAATCCGCAGCAATTTGCTATGGAGTGAGTGCGATCTGATTCGAAAGAGGCTGTTTTCACCTCCGTTTTCCCATACCAAACAAATGGTTGGCTGGGAAATATGAAAGAAATGGTCGCTGGCCGGAAGAATTCCGGTCAGCCACTTAAAAACAGTCGGAAAAGTGTGATACAACAAACAGAATTTTTTAAAGGAAACCTGTCATGACCGAGTTGCAACAGATCATTGAAGCGGCCTTCGAGCGCCGCGACACCATTACCCCGAGCACTGTGGACAGCGCTACCAAATCCGCCATCCTGCAAGTCATCGAGCTGCTGGACTCCGGCAAGGCCCGGGTTGCCGAGAAGATCGCCGGTGAGTGGGTTGTTCATCAGTGGCTGAAGAAGGCGGTACTGCTCTCGTTCCGTATCAACGACAACGGCATCATTAAGGGCGACGATACCCAGTACTACGACAAGGTTCCCCTCAAATTCTCCAACTACACTGCCGAGCAGTTCAAGGAAGCGGGTGTGCGCGTGGTGCCGCCGGCGACCGCCCGCAAAGGCTCTTTTATCGCCCCCAATACCGTGCTGATGCCCTCCTATGTCAACATCGGCGCCTTCGTTGACGAAGGTACCATGGTCGATACTTGGGCTACTGTCGGCTCTTGCGCCCAGATCGGTAAGAACGTCCACCTCTCCGGCGGCGTCGGCATCGGCGGCGTACTGGAGCCGCTGCAGGCCAACCCGACCATCATCGAAGACAACTGCTTTATCGGTGCCCGCTCCGAAGTGGTTGAAGGGGTGATCGTCGAGGAAGGTTCCGTCATCTCCATGGGCGTCTTCATCGGCCAGTCCACCCGCATCTATGACCGTGAAACCGGCGAGATCCACTACGGCCGCGTACCGGCTGGCTCCGTGGTCGTCTCCGGCTCCCTGCCCTCCAAGTGCGGTAAATACAGCCTCTACGCGGCGGTGATCGTCAAAAAGGTCGATGCAAAAACCCGTGCCAAAGTCGGCATCAACGCCCTGCTGCGCTCCATCGACGAGTAATCAGCATTGCTGTGATGAAAGGGCGCCTGATGGCGCCCTTTTCATTTTGGCGCCCCTGTCACAGGCAAGCCATGAGGCATCGGTTAAGATGGATGGGACAGGATCGTTTCAAACCGAGGAAGCCTGATGTACGAGAATCTGAAGAGCCTGGGGATCCAGGATCCCGCCTCCGTCGACAGCTATACCCTGCGCCAGGAGGCCAACCACGACATCCTCAAGATCTACTTCAAGAAGCAGAAAGGCGAGTTCTTCGCCAAGAGTGTCAAATTCAAGTATCCACGCCAGCGCAAGACCATGCTGGTCGATTCCGGTACCCATGAGTACAAGGATGTCACCGAGATCAACGCCAACCTCAAATATGTGGTGGATGAGCTGGACAACCTGACCCAGGGCGTCCATCAGCAGGCCGACCCGGACATCAAGCAAAAGATCCTGCGCGACCTGCGCCATCTGGAAAAAGTGGTACAAAACAAGATCAGCGAAATCGAACGGGATCTGGAGAAACTCTAACCCTCCCCCTCTTGCTTAAAGAGCGCCCAATGTGGCGCTCTTTTTATTGGCTGACTTTATATAGGTTTATCAGGTGATGACATGCGATAAGTCGAGCGAGGCACACCAGCGGTTGTGCCGACATAGGGCATCCCGTTACACATCGCATCTTGGGTAACGAGACTCCTGCCGAGTTCGACCTGCTGTGACTCGCACGATCCATAACCAGAAATAGCAAGAGGGAGGCTTTCGCCTCCCTCTTCAAACACGCTGATATTCAGGCAACAGGATTAGTTGCTCTTCATCCAGATGTCCATGTCGGTTTTCAGGTTGTCGGACTTGGTACCGAAGATGGCTTGAACGCCGGAACCAGCCACTACCACACCGGCAGCACCCAGTTTCTTCAGACCAGCCTGGTCAACCTTGGCAACATCTTTCACACCAACACGCAGACGGGTGATGCAGGCATCCAGAGAAGCGATGTTCTCTTTACCACCGAAGGCGGCAACCAGAGCAGCAGACATCTCGTCTTTGCCTTGGCCAACGGCCTCTTCAGCAGTCTCGTCTTCACGACCCGGGGTTTTCAGGTTCATGGCACGGATAACGAAGCTGAATACGACGTAGTAGATAGCCGCGTAAACCAGACCCAGACCAACCAGCAGCAGCATGTTGTCGGCACGCGGTGATTGCACCACGAAGTCGATGAAGCCGTTGGAGAAGGTGTGACCGTGTACGATACCCAGAGAGTTGGTCAGCACATAAGCCAGACCAGCCAGTACAGCGTGGATTGCGTACAGAACCGGAGCGATGAACAGGAAGGAGAACTCGATCGGCTCGGTGATACCGGTCAGGAAAGAGGTCAGGGCTGCAGAGGCCATGATACCAACGATCTTGGCGCGGTTTTCCGGCTTGGCAGCGTGAGCAATGGCGAACGCAGCAGCAGGCAGACCGAACATTTTGAACAGGTAGCCACCAGCCAGCTGACCAAAACCGTTACCGGCAGCGCGGGAAGCGTCATCAGCAGTCAGGAAGCAGGTCATGATACCGTGAACAGTTTCACCGGCACCGTTGACGCAGGTACCAGCCTGATAGAAGAACGGTACGTTCCAGATGTGGTGCAGACCGAACGGGATCAGGGAGCGCTCAACCACGCCGTAGATACCGAAGGCCAGTACCGGGTTCTGGTTGGCAGCCCAGTCAGAGAAGGCACCGATGGCACCACCCACTGGCGGCCAAATCACGGACAGGATCACACCCAGACCGATGGAGAGGAAACCGGTGATGATGGGTACGGCACGTTTGCCCGCGAAGAAGCCCAGGTATTCTGGCAGCTGGATCTTGTAGAAACGGTTGAACGCCCAGGCAGCGATACCACCGGCCAGGATACCACCCAGCACGCCGGTTTCGATGGTTTCAACACCCATCACAGGTGCCATGACCTTCAGGGTTGCGACCATGATGCCGTAGCCAACGATGGCTGACAGACCGGATACACCGTCGTTATTGGTAAAGCCCAGAGCAACACCCACTGCGAACAGCAGGGCCATCTGGCCAAATACGGAACCACCGGCTTGCTCCATTAATTGGGAGACAATTTCCGGCATCCAGCTGAAGTGGGCAGCACCCACCCCCAGCAGAATACCTGCGACTGGCAAGACTGATACTGGCAGCATCAGCGCCTTACCAACCTTTTGCAGATTAGAGAAAGCATTTTTGAACATTGTGTGCGCTCCTGAATGGATTGTCGTCCCTGAACGATCTATCTGGATGAAATAAGGACTGATTCATTCAGATATCTTCGAGTCGGGCTTGTTTATTTTGACCATCAGAATATAACCCAGCGGGTCATAAATTGCTGCTTTCGAAGGCGGGGGAATATTGAATTTGGAGGGAAGATCACAACTTGTTTAGCGGCTAAAAAACGCATCTAATAGAAATTAATAATCCGCATTATCACTCTATTACAAAGACATATAAATAGCAGTTTCACTTTGTATTTTAATAATACCATTTACATCAAACGGCAACCTATTGTAACCAAGTGTAACGGCGCGACTTTTATTTATTACAGTCTACCGATTAAAAAGGCCTCCAACAAGGGAGGCCTCAACAAATATATCTGACCAGCAAACGGTCGTATTACTCTATTTTTGCGAGCGCTTGACCGCATCAATAAACACGCTTTTTGCCTTGGTTGAACCAGCCCGTTCAGCCTCGTTCACCAGCTTCATCGCCTTGTCGATATCCCCCGCCTTGACCGCTTTTTCGATCTGGCTCTGGTAGAAGGCTTCTGTTTCACTCAGCATGGCAGGAGCAGGTTTGGCTGCGACCGCAGCTGTTGTAGTTGTGGTAACGGCTGCAGTCGTCGCTATCGCGGCAACCTGCTGACCCTGGCTCATGGCCACCTTATCGGCATATTCGGGTTTGAATACCGCTTCAAGACCACTTCCACGGGCCATATCTTTGACTTTGATCTGCACCAAACCCCAAGGGGAGTGCGGGATCACCGGATCCTTGATATCAGGCTCAACGGTACCATTAGCACGAGCAAACGCTTTTGATGGATGAAGGATTGTTGTGCTGCCAGAGAGTTGGTCCGCAGGCGCATAGACGATCATGTATGTTTCGCTGGCCGGGTTGCCAGGCATGCTGCGGTCAACAAAGAGACGCCCTTCGATACGGTCGTTATCGAGCAGGTGAGCAGGCTGATAACTGAATACAGACTCACCCAGTACGCGAGTCACCTTGAACTCGGCATCCAGCATAATGACTTTGGGCACCATCACGGTTTTGCTCACCTGTGATGCCAGGCTGATCGCCAGATTACCGGTGTTGGCCGGCAGGCGATAAGCCGCAAAGTAACTCATCCCCTCATCAAACTGAAAAGTGGGTTGCTTGCCATCGATGGCCAGCAAGGTCTCACCTTCAGGCAAGGGGGCATAACTGAAATCTTTAAACGCCACACAGCAGCTTGAGGCTTTGGCCAACGCTTGCTTGGCTTGATCTGCATCGCTCAAGATCGAGCCATGTTCTTGCAGAGGAACAACCATGTTTCCGGCACAACCGGTTAATAGCGCAGTGATTACGGCTGCAATAGACATCTTTACCCGTTTCATTTTTCTTATCTCCATAATCCGGTGGCCGTGATCCGGCGAAACAAAACTGCCCCCATAAGGGGGCAGTCACTAACTTAACTTAAACTTTTGCTTACCACCAAGCTTCTGCTTGAACACCAAACTGGTAGGTGTCTTTGGAGGTATTGCCTTCGAAGACTTTCTTGTCTTCGTCGTTAGCCAGGTAGGAGGCGAACACACGGATTTCCGGACGGGCCCAGAAGCTGGAACCAGCAGACCAGGCTTGAGCCAGGGTCAGCTTGTAGCCGGCATCTTTGTCTTCGCTGCCATTGGTGGACTTGTTGTTGTCCTTGAAGTAACCGCCTTCAAAGATGGTCTTGTTGAAGTCATCCCACTTGTACATCGGGCGAACAACAACAGACATGGTTTCCCACTTGTCGTTGCCGTCCCACATTTCGTTGCCTACACCGTAAACCAGCTGGTGACCCATCTCCCAGGAGTTGCCCATCGGAACAACGCCCCAGTTGATGATACGGAAACCGTCAGCACCGTCTTTGGCTTCAGCGCCGTACCAGGAACCATCGCCATAGAAAGCCATGGTCTTGGAGTAACCTTCGGTACCGTATTGCAGCACGGTTTTGTTGAAACCACCGAGGATGCCAGCGGTCAGTTCAGCAGTCAGCATCACGCCATCTTGCGGATTCTTTTTCAGTGCTTTCTGATCGTTGGTCTCATTGACCAGAGCATAGTCAACGCCCAGTTCCAAGGACGCATCGGTCCACAGCGGGATGCCGGCATAACGCAGATCCAAGGTGTTAACGTTCAGATCTTCATTCTTCTGATAGGTCGGGTTACCGTTGCCATCCACTCCGGTTTGGGTGTACTGGCCAAACACATCGGCAGCGCTGCGATCGTTGCGTACCCATGCGAAAGATACTTTACCCGGACCAGCCTGGATGCCTTCGATACCAGCACCGGCACCGGAGATGTTCCAGTAGTAGAAGTCGGAGATGTGGATGTCATGGCGTTGATAGTAACGCTTACCAGCCCACAGGGTTGCTTCAGGAGCAAAGTTCAGCAAGCCTTTGGCTTGTACGTTGAACTGACGCAGAGCGAAGTCGGAATCACCATTGCACTGCTTGGCATCGAAGTTACAAACAGTACCGGTACCTTCCCAGTCGTTTGAACCGTTGGAAGCCATGGCAAACATGGAATCAACATAGAAAGTCTTACCATCTTTGTTGAATACTTCCTGACCCAGTTGCACTTCACCGTAGGTATCATTTTCGTTACCCAGACGGCCAACTTTATTGACGTTGTATTTAACCATGTCGCCGTCGCCGGAAACACCGACGCCGGAACGGAAGTAACCGTGGAAATCTACGGCAAAGGCGGCTTGGGAAGCCAGGGCGGCAGTAACAGCTGCTGCAATCGGGAGCCACTTCATTTTCATTGTCATATTCCTTATTTCCCGCAGTGAGGAGTGTGATCCTGAATATTCAACTTCTTATCACCATGTAATCCTGTTGGTGATAACCGAGGTTGATTATAGGGAGCGTATTTCACGACAAATATGAAGCGACTCACAAAATGGCGACAAATCGCTCGGCAAACGATCGCCACAACAACAACAAGTAAAAAAGCCATTAACTGCGCAATTAAAATCCGAAAAAAAAGAAAAACACACAACAACAACAACCATGAAAGCGTTATCATTAATTAATTCGCGATAGAACCAAAGTCATTATTTTGTAGTTAGATGACAAAAACATGACTGAGATCGCTTTCAAGATGGAACTTTTATTTGGATGACGGGTCTGCGGTGCGCGTGAAACCATTACGGCAATGGAATTCTAAAAGGGGAAAATACCCCTCCGCCATCAGGGGAAATATGCTTTGCAGAGTGAGATGGTTTTTGTGCAAATAACAATCCCCTGCTACTTAAGGCTCAGGGGATTGATATGGCTCTATTCAAGAGAATATTCAGGGCTGAATATCCCACTTTTTCAGCCAGCTGAGTGCCACCTGTTCGGGTTCATCGTGCACGGTGGCATCCAGCTCCAGCGGGGGCATCACTCGAGTGGCCCCCAGCTCTTGCAGCAATCCGTCCAGCCGACGGCCCGCGCCACAAAAATGGTCATAGCTGCTGTCCCCCATGGCAATCAGGGCATAACGCAATCCCTTGAGCCAAGGTGCCTTGTCGGCCAGCTCGCTGGCAAAAGGCTGCAGATTGGGTGGAATATCCCCCTGCCCGGTGGTGGCACTGACCAGCAATAAAAAACGCCCAGGGTCGATGTCCGCCAGCCGTGCTTCTTCGTGCAGAGAACAGTGATGCCCATTGCGTTCCAGCTCATCTGCCAAGGTCTCGGCCACCAGCATGGCTGCGCCATAGACAGTTCCTACCACGATATCGATCTGCGCCATTCTCCCCTCCCTGTTTGAGTCACTCTTTTGAGCAACTCTATCAGCAAGCTGGCGTCAGATGCCACCGGTTCAGGGCTGAGGAGCAGGCGCTTAGTAGTCGCTCTCGCTGGCGGGCCAGCCCAGCTCGGCAAACAGGCGCAGCACATCCTGACCGAGCGGCGCCTGGATCCGCATCGGCACCTTGAGCACCGGATGGGTAAAGCTCAGGGTGCGGGCCACCAGCAGCAGCCGTTCGCAGCCAAAGTGCTCGCGAAAGAAACGGTTGTGACGGCCATCCCCGTGGGTGGTATCCCCGACGATGGGGTGGAACAAGTGATCCATATGACGGCGTAGCTGATGCTTGCGGCCGGTCTTCGGGAACAATCTGACCAGACTGTAGCGACTGGTGGGATGCTTCTTGGAGACCGCGTGGGGCAGCTCGACCTGATGCAGGCGCCGGAAGGTGGTGACGGCATCCTGCGCCGGGCGATCCGGGTTGCTCATGGCATCGGCAATCTTGTCCAACTGCTCCTTAAGGGGATAGTCGATCACCCCCTGCTCGGGCGCCCAACCGCGCACCAATGCCAGATACTCCTTGTGCACCTGACGCTGGGTAAAGGCTTCGGTCAGCGCGCGGGCAATCACCGGATCGAGCGCAAACAGCAGCACGCCTGAGGTGGGACGGTCGAGGCGATGCACCGGATAGACATGGCGACCACCGATGAGATCCCGGGTCATCTGCATGGCAAAACGGGTCTCGCCCTTGTCGAGCCAGCTGCGGTGCACCAGCAGACCGGACGGCTTGTTGACCGCCACCAGCCACTCATCCTGATAGAGCAGGGTCAGCTTCAGGTCACTCTCTTCTCGAGTTTGCGCAGGCATCATTGTTCGATCACTTTGCCGGAAAGCAGCAGATCGAAGCGGGCGATCAGGCGCAGCAGCGCTTCTGCCTCGGCCAGATCTTCTTTATAGACTTCGCTGGCCATGGGATAGAGGGAAACGCTAGTTGGCAGCGGAGCCTGCAACATCACCAGTTGCTCCATGCGCGGGATCAGCACGAACTGCAGCCACTGATCAAAGCTCAGGGTATCGACACAAAAAGGCAGGGTGCTTGCCAGGGCTTCGTCACCGGGATGGTCAGCTTGCCAGCGCTCAAGGCGCTGCAACTCGGCGGTGAGTTCCCCCAACAGGCCAGCTACCAGCAAATATTGATTCATCTCGCTCTCTTCCTCATAACCACAGATTGATCCGCTGACCCGACAGGGTCAGCCAGGATGCCGATACATTCGGTCGCGCAGCACCGGCGATTAAGCCTGCTCGTCGACATACACGGCAGCCAGCGCGGCCTGCCGACTTTAAAAAAGGGCGATACTATACACCTCCCCCCGCATGGCTGCCATGTTGATATCTGCCGCAGCGCACGTCTGCTGCCACTGGCTATCCTCGGCAAGGGCCTTATAATCGGCCCGCATCACCATTAGCCGGATCTCACCATGTCTGTGACGCCTACTGCCATCAATACCTTGACCGAATTTCTGACTCAGGCTGGCACCCAGTTCCAGCTGTTTGACATGGGCCGCCAGGTGCGGCCACTGGCAAGCGACACCTTTGTGCGCATCGAACAGCAGCAGGAGCCCTATCCCTGGCCGCTGCAACAGCACGCCTGGCTCGGTGTACACTTCTTCCAGCCAAGCGAGTCTCGCCACTACCTCTGGTTCCTCAAGTTTGCCCTCGATGAGCGCGGCCTGCTGATGTCAAACGGCCCCAAGCTGTTCATGGATCAGGTGGTGGAGACCCTGGGCTACAAGCTCACCGGCGATCTGGACGAGGAAAAAGCCCAGCGCTTGGCCGACAATCCCTACACCTTCCGCCCGGCGGAGGCCAAGATGGCCAGTCTGCACGCCAAACTGGCGCGCCAGCTGGAACAGGCCCCTTCTGCCTATTACGATGCCCTCTGCCACTATCTGGCCGCCCCCAACGACACCGGTTGGCAGACTCTGGGGCTGCAGGGCTTTGCCGATCTGGCCGAGCGGCTGCATGATGAGCGCAATCTGGCGCTGATCTGCAAGGCGCTGCCCAAACTGCCGCAGGAACCGCTCTATGCCCTCTGCCAGAGCCTTGAAAACGCCCCGCTGCCACCTGCAGTACAAGGGGCCCTGCTCGAGCGGATCGGCAAGGAGCAGGAGTGCGCCGCCCCCAACCCTGAGACCCTGGCCTACCTCTGCCGCGCCATGTCCTCCTGCCCCGGCAGCACTTTGCGCACCAACAAGCTGCTGACCCTGCTGCAAACCCAGCCGAGCCCTGCGCTGCTGCTCGCCATCGCCGGCCGGCTCTGGCCCGACCTGAAAGATGCCAATCTGCTCAGCCACTATCTGGAACAGCTGGCACTGCAACCGACCCAGTTCTTCAATCAGGTTTTTGCCGAGTTGGTCACTTTACCGGCCCTGCGCAATGATATGCTGGCCAGACTGCGTGACCCCAACCGCAGCGATGCGCTGGGCAAGGCCATCGGCCGTCTGTTTGCCTCGGCCTGATCCCTCGCCCCCCCCTCACGCCACGAGGCAACACGGCGGGAATATAGAAAAGGAGATCGGGAGTGCCGAGCAGGACTCCCGGTTATCGACATCACGATAAGGAAGCCCGCCTATGGGAGAGATGCTCGGAATTTTGTTGCTGATTGCGATTGCCGGCCTGTTCTGGCTGCAACGCCAACAGGCAGAAGTGGCCTGGCAATACATGCGCCGCTACTGCCAGCACCATGACCTGCAACTGCTGTCACTGGCTCGCCATCGGCGGGAGCTGGCACATAATCCCCTGCGGCTGCTGACCCACTATCAGTTTGAATTTTCCAGCGATGGCGAGAGCCACTATCAGGGCACCCTCAAGATGCAGGGGCTGCACATCGTAGGCGTTGATCTGCCACCCCATCGCATCCCCTCTGCCTGATCCCCAATCTCGTCTCTGCGCCCGATGGCTGTGCCTGTCTATAATCTCAGGGATTAAACAAAGGGAGAGACGAGATGGAACCCCTTGTCCACGATCTGCCAGCCCTGTTTGCCCAGCTCGGGATGGCCAACGACGAGCTGAGCCTGCACCGCTTTGTGCACGACCATCACCTCGACAATGAAACCCTGTTGCCGGAGGCCGGTTTCTGGAACGCCGCCCAGGCCAGCTTCCTGCGCGATGCCCTGTGGAACGACTCCGACTGGTGCGAGGCGATCGACCAGCTCGATGTAATGCTGCGCCAGCCCCGCTAAGCCGCCCGCCCCTTTCCTCCCCTGCTGGCTTTGGTTAAGATCCCGCACCGATATCGATCCCCCCTTCTCACCCAGAGCATGCTTATGTCCGCCCACGAGATCATCCGAATTGCCAACGAGCTGGCCACCAAGGGCCTGACACCCACCACCGCCATGATCAAGGCCCGCCTCACCCAGCCTGTGCCGATGGCCGAGCTGCTGAAAGTGCTGAGCCAGTGGAAGCAGCAGCCCGTCGCGACCGCCGAGAGCGAGATCCTGCAAGAGGCAGCCCCCCAGCCAGCGCCGGCGCTCACCCTGCAGCAACTCGCCGAACAGCTCGCACGCATCGAACAGAAGGTGGATCGCCTGACCGACCTGCTCCTTCAGCAGGGGCAAGGCTGAACCATGTATATCGTCGAACTCTGCTTTGAGTGTTACCGCGATACCTCCCTTGGCGACGCCGAGCGTGCTATCGTCAACTACCTCGACATGCTGCGTTATCAGGGCCAGATCCTCGGGCGGGAGTTCCCCACCAGCATGCATGAAGGCTATTTCGTCAGTCGGGTGGTCTGCCCGGAGCAGGATAGCCTGCACCCCGACAACCAGAGCGAGCAAGTCAAACTGGCCGAACAGCAGCTCAATCAGGCGGGGTTGCTAGCGCCCAAACTCCAGCTGCAGGGGGCGGATCTGCTCTCCGACAGCACAGATCCTTGCGGCCAGCAGGGCGAGCGGCCGAGCTGGATGATGCTCTATACCAGCTTCCTGCATACCTGCTCGCCGCTGCGCTGTGGCGACCACTTCGCCCCCATTCCGCTCTACCAACTGCCCGCAGTCGCCAACGGCGATCAGAAACAGATCATCAAGTGGCAGGAGGATTGGGAGGCGTGCGATCAGTTGCAGATGAACGGCTCCATCGCCGAACATGCGGCGCTGCACGAAATCGGCGAAGTGGGCAGCCGCCTCTACCGGCGCGGCAGCGATCTGGCCAAACGGCTGGAAGTGCTGAGCGGCATCCCCACCTACTACTACCTCTATCGGGTGGGCGGGCTGAGCGCCGCCGAGGAGAAGGCGCGCCCCTGCCCCAGCTGTGGCGGTGAGTGGGCGCTGACAGAGCCGCTGCACGAGATCTTCGACTTCAAGTGCGACAGCTGCCGTCTGGTCTCCAACCTCTCCTGGGATTTCAAGGATTAAGCGCGTTCCCTGTACGCGATGCCATAAAAAAGAGCCTTGCCGCATGGCAAGGCTCTTTTCGTTCCGATGGGTAACCTTGGCTCGAGCAGGTGCTATTGCGGCAACGTCTCAAGCCGTTCCAGAAACGCCGGCAAGGAGGGCGCCAACGTCAGACGGCGGCCGGAATCGAGCCACTCCAGCCACACCTGACCACTCTCGTTATCAAGGGAGATGAGCGTCATCTCGTTGCGGGTGGTGGCAATGAAGATGGAGGGGGTTCGTTTTAGCTTGCGCAGCATCAGCAGGTGGCCGATGAGGTTCTCCTTGAGCAGGTCGAGATCCGCGTCGTTCCACGGCAGGATCAGTTCAAGGCGCAGCCCCTTGAAAAGGCAGGGGATGGGGCGGCTTAACCAGTGCCCGAACAGGGCGATAGCGCTGGGATGAATCGTCAGCTCGAGGGCATCGGCCATGGCTGTAAAATCGGCCGGCTCGGAGCGCTGGTGAGGGCGCCAGGCCACCCGGCCATCGGCGGGCTCACCAAGCTGGCAGGGGGAACGCCAGTCCGCCTCCCACTCGCACAGGGGCAGGCCTCGTCTGGCCTCGCCATCCCGTTGCCAGCGGGCAAAAAAGTGCTCCAGGGCAGACAAAACTTGATCCGACATCGAAAATCCCCACAATTGCTGGCAAAGTCCGCTATTGCACCACCAAACCCGGTAACAGACAAGGTTGCCAGCCGACCTAGTGACCCGGGAAACAGAACCCGGGATACAGAGAGGCCGACGCCCAAGCCAAGCGGCTGCAACCATCCGGCCCTGCAATGGCCCGTTTCATTCCACTCATCATGAGCACATTACGTGAGCAACCCTGTGAGCAAACAAGATAGATACGCCGGGGCCAGCGCCCTGACCGGCCTGAGCCTGGGCCAGCAATCCGATTACATTAGCCAGTACACCCCCTCCCTGCTGCAGCCGGTTCCACGTAGCCTGAACCGGGATGATCTCAAGCTGGGCGATGACCTGCCCTTTAGCGGTTGCGATGTCTGGACCCTCTATGAGCTCTCCTGGCTCAATGCCAAGGGCAAGCCGATGGTGGCGGTGGGTGAAGTGGCCATTCCGGCCACCAGTGCGAACCTGATCGAATCCAAATCCTTCAAGCTCTACCTCAACTCCTTCAACCAGACCCGTTGCGACTCTATCGAGGCAGTCGCCGCCATGCTGACCAAGGATCTGAGTGCCTGTGCCGGTGAGACCGTCAAGGTGACCCTGTTCCCCCTCGACAAGGCGCCGCACCAGATTGCCCTGCTGCCCGGCGAGTGCATTGATGAGCAGGATATCGAGGTAGACAATTACGAGTTTGATGCGTCCCTGCTGCAAGGGGCGGCCGGCAGCGAGCAGGTTGAAGAGACTCTGCACAGCCACCTGCTCAAATCCAACTGCCTGGTCACCAGCCAGCCCGACTGGGGCTCCGTGGTAATCCGCTACAAGGGGCCGAAACTCGATCGGGAGAAGCTGCTGCGCTACCTCATCTCGTTCCGCCAACACAACGAGTTCCACGAGCAGTGCATCGAGCGGATCTTTATCGACCTCAAGCACTATTGCCAGCCTGAGCAGTTGACCGTCTATGCACGCTATACCCGCCGCGGCGGCCTCGACATCAACCCGTTCCGCTCCGATTTCGAAGCCGTGCCAACCAACCTGCGTCTGATCCGTCAATAAGAGCAGACGTTGATAAAGGGCTTCCCGGTATCACACCACAGCGCCCTGCTATCTCAACCCTGCTGGCGCCTTGATGCATCCGGCTACAAAGGAGCCTGAGCACACCATCAGTAAACGCTGGACTCGCAGGGGTGGGCTTGGATAACATGCCAACACCTCTGCGCCGTCCTTAATCCAATGAATCAACTGTTTTTTCTGGCTATGATGATGTCTTCTCTGTCCGCTCCAAATCTGGATCTGGACAAGGAGCAACTATCCCTGGATCTGCAACAGGCCCAATCACTGGTGCTGACCGACCCTGCCAGATGTGTTCAGATCACCTCCGCCTTTCTGACGCGTGCGGCCAATAATCCCCAGCAAATCATCAGTAATCGTCAGGAGTTCGGCTATCGCGAGCCTCTGCTCAGCTACAGCACCGTTTCGCAAACCATCGGAGCACACCTGCTTGAAGGGGAGTGCCGAATCCAGCTTGGCCAATATCAAGCTACCCAGCAAACCCTCGACAAGGCGATGGAACTGGCGGAGAGAGAGCGCCAACCCGAACTCAAGGCCCACGCCCTCTATCTCAAAATCCGTAGCCAGGGGCTAAGGCAAGATGGCCAGAACAACAGCCGTATCCTGCTGGAACAATTGGACGAACAGCTGGCCCGTCCCGACCTCAAACAGAGCCAGTTACAGATCTATAGCCGCCTGCAACGCACCAGCTACGAGATTGAAAATCAGCATCTTGAAGACGCCAAGACCCATCTGGCGGATGCAAGGATCTGGGCTGCCAAAGCCACCAATCCTCTTGCCAGCGCCTGGGTCAGCGCCATCAGCGGCGACCTTTATCGTGTGCTGCAACAACCCCAGCTGGCACTGGGTGAATATATCGATGCCCAGCAGCAGGCCAAGAATCTCAACGACCCGCTCTTTCTCGGCTTGCTCTCCAACCAGATAGTCAAACTCTATCAGCAAGAGCAGGAGCCCCAGAAAGCACTGCAATATGCCAATGAAGCGGCCAACTATTTTCACTCCATCGGCAATCCGTCACTGCTATGCGACTCACTTATCGTGCTGGCCCGACTCAACCGCGATCAGGGCGACCTCAATATGGCGCTGGTCTACTTCTTCAATGCGCTGGATTTGCTTGATGAGGGAAGCAGTCGGCCGCAGGCCTCTCTGCTCAAGTACGAGATAGGCAAAACCTATCTGCAAAGCGGTAACCTCTCGCTGGCCGGCAACTACCTCAATGCATCCCGGCAGTCCCACGAGTTGGGCGATGCCAAAGAGCCGCTGATCGATACCCTGCTGTTGCTCGGCGAGCTCTATCTGAAGAAGCATGAGGCGGCCATCGCCATCCTGCAGCTGGAAAATGCCCGGGCACTGGCCAATCAGGTAGGCGACACTCGCCGCCAGTACGAAGTATTCCGCCTGTTGTCACTTGCGTATGAACAGAAGGGATACCTGCACCAGGCCCTCGACAGTTACAAGCGCTTCCATCGTTTGGGAGAAGAGGTTCGCCAGCAGGAAATTGATCAGGAGCAGGCTGCGATCCGCGACAACTATGTCCAGGTTGAACGGGTACAACACATCAAGGAGCTGGAGCAGCAGCTTAACAACAGCCAGCACCAGCAGGAGCGCTATCTCTGGTCGAGCATTACCACCAGCCTGCTGCTGGCGCTCTTTATCTACCTCTTCTTCACCCTCTGGCTAAAATTGCGTACCGCCCGTCTGCAACTGAAACGCACTGGCGAGGCCCTGCTGATCGAACCCCGCTCCGGACTTGCCAACTGGCAGCGGCTGATGAATCGCTGGCCGCGGGAGATGGCAAAACGCCAGCTGAAATCGGAGCGCTGGTATCTGAGCGAAGAGCACAGTGAATTCGATGACAAGCTGCACTATCTGCTGTTCCGGGTACCCTTCCTGGTCAATACGCTGGAGCGCCACGGCTATCAGGCCAGCCGTGAAATCGAGCAGGCGTTCGGCATCTATATGGATACCCTGACCCCGCAAGATGGCCGTATCTATGACTTGCGGGAAGGGCACATGCTGTACGTTGTGCCGCAGCGCCACGTGACCAACCTGCATCAACTTGCGGGAGACCTGCTAACCGCCATCGCCGCCTTCCCTTGCCAATACGAGCTTGATCGCCAGATAAGCCTGGGGATTGTCAGCCACCCCTTCCTGCCCAAGGCGGCGACCGCGCTCGATCACAATGGCCTGTTCGACCTCTGCTATCTCGCCCTGTCGGGAGCCATTCAGCTCAGTGAAAAATACCGGCAAAACGCCTGGTTGGAGCTCGCCGCCATCGATTGCCAGCAGGCTGCATTTTTTAATGGGGATGTGTGGCAATGCGGCTTGATGGCAATTGACAAGGGGCTGGTAAAAGTCAATTCTTCTCATGAAAAGCAATGGGTTAACTGGCCCAGCCTCGCAAGGATGCAAGCGGCTGAAGGCCAGCCGGCAAATAATAGATAACAGACGACACTCAACCTCGGGTTCGGCCACTGTTGCTATCCAACACCAAAAACAATAATGACAACAGGGCGACCTGATAATGAATGACATCGCTGCCGTAGCAGGACAATTGGCCAGGCTCAGGGAATCCCTCCAGCAAAAACAGCTGGAGCTCGACGGCGTTCTCTCCTTTTCCGATGCAGAGCGAGCTCGTGGCATCCAGTTTATCAACAAGCTGATGCTCTCTTGCCGCGGCTTCGATCGCGAGCTGGACAATCGCTTCGCCAAACTCAAGCAGAGACTGGATAGCAATCCCGCATTCACCTCGCTGGATGCAGAGCTACTTGCCATCGAGAAGTTGCTGCAGCAGCACAGCAATGCACTGGAAGAGTCGCTCACCCTGACCCAGGCAGCCATTGATCTTGGCTCAAAACAGCTAAAAACCATCAAGGGCTTCCCGGAAGAGACCCGAAAATCCCTCAAGGAATTTCTGAAAAGCCCCGCCGGCTATGGTATTGCCGATCATCAAAAGAAGGTGATCCGCCTGCTTGAATTCTATCAGCAGGCGATCAAGATCCAGCTGCTGCCAAGCCAGCCACTGTCCGGCTCTTCAGCGCCCCAACAGCAAGAGAGCGAGCCCGGTTGTGAACCCCAACCTGATGTTGAGCCGTTTGACCTCAAAGATCATGCGCGTATCGCAGACGAACTGCAGCGGCTGATCACCGAACTTGATTTCGCCGGTTCAATTGGCGAGAGCCTCGGGGATATCCGCCGTCAACTGCTGATCGGCATCAATCCTGCCATGCTGGCAGAGACCTGTATGCAGGTCATCGAACTTATCATCGAAGGCACCCGCGAGGAGCGCAAAGCCTCCCGCGCCTTTCTCAGCTCCCTCAACGAGAGCCTGTCAGCAGTGCATGTCGGCTTTACCGAATCCCTCGATGAGGGGCGTGCGCTGCAAAACGAAACCCGAGAGACCCGCGAGGCGCTGGTCAACGAGTTGCAGGCGATCGATCACTCCCTGGCCAGCCATAACTCCATCGATGCGCTCAAGCGCGCCATCTCCGGCCATATGGGCGCCATCAACCTGCTGCTGCAGGAGCGTGACAGCACAGCGGCGCGGGAGCGTCACCTGCTTACCCGCCTCTCCACCATGGAGTCCAAGCTGCGCTTGATGAAGGAGGAGACCGCCGAGTACAAGAAGCGGCTGACCATTCAAAAACACAAGCTGTTCCTCGACAGCCTGACCCAGGTACACAACCGGGCCGCCCTCGACGAGCGGCTGGAGCAGGAGTTCAAGCGCTGGCTTCGCTACCGCACTCCGCTCTGCATGGCGATCATCGACATCGATCACTTCAAGAACATCAATGACAACTACGGCCACATGGCCGGCGACAAGGCGTTGAAGGTTGTTGCCAAAGCGCTGCAGAGCGCCCTGCGTGACACTGACTTCATCGCCCGTTTCGGCGGCGAAGAGTTCGTGGTGCTGCTGCCCAATATCAACCCGGACAAGTTCCAGAAGCCGCTGGAAACCCTGCGCCAGACCATCAAGAGCATCCCGTTCCGTTTTCGCGATGCCAAGGTGGAGATCACCATCTCCATCGGCGCAACCCTGTTCAAGGATGGGGACAACCCGTCAGATGTGTTCGAGCGGGCGGACAAGGCGCTCTACCACTCCAAGAACGCAGGTCGGGATCAAGTGACACTGGCCTGAGTTGTGACTAAAAAAACAGCGAACAGTCGTCGCCCTATTTCCCTCCCCCCTCCGTTGCCACTACTATCAAACTCAGGGGATGCAACATGGCATCCCTTTTCTCCCCAGGGAAAAAACACAACGATAACAAGTGAGTAAAGGGGAACCTATGATTACGCACATCAATCCCGTTGGCAGCATGGATTTGCTGTCACAGCTCGAGGTGGATCGCCTCAAGCAGACTGCCTCCAGCGATATCTATCAACTGTTTCGCAACTGCTCGCTGGCGGTGCTCAATTCCGGCAGCCATACCGACAGCTCCAAGGAGATCCTGGAGCGCTTCAAATCATTCGACATTCATGTGATCCGGCGCGAGCGCGGGGTCAAGCTGGAACTGTTCAACGCCCCCGAGCACGCGTTCGTCGATGGAGAGATCATTCGTGGTATTCAGGAGCACCTCTTCTCGGTGCTGCGCGACATTCTCTATGTCTCCAACCAGCTTGAATCGAACCGGCTGGTCAACCTCACCAATTCGACTCATATCTCCAACGTGGTGTTCGCCATCCTGCGCAACGCCAAGGTGATCCTGCCTGGCGCCGATCCCAACCTGATCGTCTGCTGGGGTGGCCACTCCATCAACGAGATCGAGTACCAGTACACCCGCGCCGTGGGCAGCGAGCTGGGCTTGCGTGAGCTGAACATCTGTACCGGTTGCGGCCCGGGAGCCATGGAGGGCCCGATGAAGGGGGCCGCCGTCGGCCATGCCAAACAGCGGGTGCGCAACGGGCGCTACATCGGCCTCACAGAGCCCTCCATTATCGCGGCCGAGCCGCCCAACCCCATCGTCAACGAGCTGGTGATCCTGCCGGATATCGAGAAACGGCTGGAAGCATTCGTGCGTCTGGGCCATGGCATCATCATCTTCCCGGGCGGGGTCGGCACCGCCGAAGAGCTGCTCTATCTGCTCGGCATCATGATGCATCCGGCCAACGAACGACAACCCATGCCCATCATCCTGACCGGCCCGAAAGAGAGTGCCGACTACTTCCGAGCCATCGATGACTTCATCAAGGCGACCCTCGGTGAACCGGCGACCAAGCTCTACCGGATCATTGTTGGCGATGCACCGGAAGTGGCCCGAGTGATGAAGGAGGCGATGCCGAAAATCCGCGAATACCGCAAATCGGTCGGTGATGCCTACTCCTTCAACTGGTCCCTCAAGATTGAGCCGGAGTTCCAGCTCCCCTTCGAACCGGATCACGCCAGCATGGCCAGTCTGGATCTGCACCGCAACCAGCCGCCCCAGTTGCTGGCCGCCAACCTGCGTCGTGCCTTCTCCGGCATCGTCGCCGGCAACGTCAAGGAAGGGGGCATTCGCGCCATCGAGAAGAAGGGCCCCTTCAAGCTGCACGGCGACAAGGAGCTGATGCACCTGATGGACAAGCTGCTGGAGAGCTTCGTCAAGCAGCAGCGGATGAAGCTGCCGGGCAGTCAGTATGTGCCTTGCTACGAAATCGTCCGCTAGGGTACAGATACATCATCGACAGAGGGGCGCATCGGCGCCCCTCTTTATTGGCGCTATGCCTTCCCGACCGCCATCAATCCCCCATAAGGCGAGTGGTTTGTTACAATGGGGCGTCCCGACCGCCAAGAGTGCCCCATGTCAACTATCCGGCCACACCTGCTCATCATCGATGCCCTCAACCTCATTCGCCGTCTGCACGCGGTACAGGCCCAGCAGGCACTGACCCCTGCCCAGGCGCTGGTTGCAACCCGCGCCAACCTTATCAATACCTGCCGCAAGCTGCTGGCCAATAGCGAGCCGACCCATGTCATTGCCGTGTTTGATGGCGAGGTGCATAGCTGGCGCAAGGAGGTCTATCCGGCCTACAAGGAGGGGCGAACTCCCATGCCCCCCGAACTGCGTGAGGGGTTGGCGACCCTGCAGGATGCCTTCTGGGAGTGCGGTGTCGATGCCCTGCTCTCCGAGACCGATGAAGCGGATGACCTTATCGCCACCCTGGCCAGCGGCATCGCCAGCCATGGCCATCAGGCGACCATCATCTCCACCGACAAGGGCTTCTGCCAACTGATCTGCCCGCAGATCCGGGTGCGCGACTACTTCAACAAGCGCTGGCTGGATGCGGCCTTCGTCCAGCAGCAATATGGGGTAGCCCCTGCTCAGCTGGTCGACTTCTGGGCCCTGACCGGTATCAGCGGTTCCAATATCAAGGGGGTTCCGGGGATCGGCCCCAAGACCGCCACCCAGCTGTTGCAACAATATGGCAATCTGGCAGCCATGCTCGAAGCCTGCCAGCAAGAGGACGCTGCCAAGCCACTGATCAAACTGCGCCAACATCAGGATGAGGCCCTGCTGGCCCAGCGACTGGTGCGCTTGCAGCGGGATATTCCGCTGGGATTCAACCTGCGGGACATCCGCTACCCGCCCCAGCCAGACTAAAGTGCCGAACAAAAATGCAGGCAAGGGCGTGAACCATGACGAGACTCACCCTCGCTGTTGATAAAAGTGAGTAGAATGTAAAGGAATGTGGTTGGTTTGCTGAGTAAATGCTATAAAGCAGCCCCATCCTCCCCTATACCCTGGAAGTGGAACCCTCTCATGTCCAAAAGAAAAATTACCGTGATCCCCGGCGACGGCATCGGCCCCAGCATTATTGAATCAGCCATCCAGATCCTGACCCATGCGGGCTGTGATTTTGAGTACGAATACGCTGATGCAGGTCTGGTTGCCCTCGAGAAGCATGGCGAGCTGCTGCCCCAGGCTACCCTGGATCTGATTGAGAAGAACAAGGTGAGCCTGAAAGGGCCATTGACCACACCGGTCGGCGGCGGTTTTACCTCCATCAACGTCTCCCTGCGCAAGAAGTTCAACCTCTACGCCAACGTGCGCCCGGTCATCTCCTTCAAGGGCACCAGAAGCCGTTACGACAACATCGACATCATCACGGTGCGTGAAAACACCGAAGGGATGTACTCGGGTGCAGGTCAGAAGCGCAGTGATGACAACAAGAGTGCCGAGGCGATGAGCATCATCACCCGCGAAGGGGCCGAGCGCATCGTCAAGTTTGCCTTCGAGCTGGCTCGTCAGGAAGGGCGCAAGAAGGTCACCATCATCCACAAGGCGAACATCCTCAAGTCGACCTCCGGCCTGTTCCTCGAAGTAGCCCGTGAAATCGCCAGCCACTACCCGGATATCCAGAGCGAAGAGATGATCGTCGATGCCGCCTGCATGAATCTGGTGATGTACCCGGAGCGTTTCGATGTCATGGTCACCACCAACCTGTTCGGCGACATCCTCTCGGATCTCTGCGCCGGTCTGGTTGGCGGTCTCGGCATGGCGCCCGGCGCCAACATCGGCGATGGCGCTGCCATCTTCGAAGCGGTCCACGGTTCTGCGCCGGACATAGCTGGCAAGAATATCGCCAACCCGACCTCGGTGATCCTCGCCTCCATTCAGATGCTGGAGTACCTCGGCATGCAGGATAAGGCAGAGCAGATCCGCGAGGCGGTACGAGCCACCATCGAATCCGGTGATCGGGTCACCCGCGATCTGGGTGGCACGGCTTCCACCAGCGAATTCACCCAAGCCATCATCGATCGCCTGTAAGCTAACCAATTGATTTTAAAAGGGAGCCTAGGCTCCCTTTTTTATATTTTCGAATCCTTTGCCACTCCCCAAACAGCAACTATGTTCAATAGAGAAGAAGAACAGGGAGTGTTTTTCATGAAGGGATACGGGTGCTATCTGGTTTCGGGTTTGATGCTGGTGTGTGGTGCAGCAAGTGCTTTCGAGCAGGATCAACAGACCCAAACCGCCAAACTGCCACAGCAGGAAAAACGGACTGCCACAGAGGTATGGCGCTCGAGCCTGAATACCAACGACCTACTCAAGGCACCCAAACCCCTGTCGTTTGGTATTGAAGTCTCCACCGACAACTTTGGTAATCAAAAGATCACCTCCTACCCGCAGCTCAATCTGACCCCGGAAAAGAGCGTCAGTCTGTCAGTTGAACGCTTTAGACCCAAGGTCAAGTTCAAGGCTGGCGGAATGAACACCGCCCTCAGGCTGAGAGGAGACGGGATAAAGATGCAATTCAATCCGGTCGACAAAACCATCCCGCTGCAGATAGAGATCAAGGTGACCGACGACGAATCCTCCCTGCGCCTCGATTACCGTTTCTGATATTTTCCGGCAGCCGAATAGCAAAAGGCCGACAGGTTTCCCTGTCGGCCTTGGTATTTATCGTACGGGCAGAACCGCTACATCACGCCTTGGGCTCGAGTTTGGAGACCCAGTACTTGTTGTAAACATGCACGGTGATCTCTTCCCGATCGTGATAGAGCTGCTTGGCCTGGATCACGAACGCGTTGTCGATCTCCTTGAGCATCTCGCGCAGCACCTCGATATTGTGTACCGATTCAGCATAACGCTTCTTCATCGGCAGCTTGAGGTTGAACATCGCCTCCTGGCAGTCGCCCTCACGGAACCAGTCCGCAATCATGTGAACGACCCGCGCCGGTTTATCGACCATGTCGCACACCAGCCAGTAGGTGTTCTTCTTGCTCGGACGCCAGACGAAACCGTCATCCCGGATATGCTTGACCTGGCCGGTATCCATCAAGGATTGGGCCATCATGCCATTGTCGACCGCCGTCACCATCATGCCACGGCGTACCAGCTGATAGGTCCAGCCACCCGGGCAAGCCCCCAGATCCACCGCCTTCATGCCTGAACAGAGACGCACATCCCACTCTTCCCGCGGCACGAAAACGTAAAACGCCTCCTCCAGCTTGAGGCTGGAGCGGCTCGGTGCATCGGCCGGGAAGCGCAAGCGCGGGATCCCCATGTGGAATCCGGAGTTGTTGAACGAATAGGAGTAGCCCAGCAACACATGATCATTGGCCATGAAGAAGGCGTGGAACACCGGACGGTTCGGCGTCTCCTTCTTGGTCAGGATCTCGTTGCTGCGCAGCGCCTGACGCAGCGGCACGGTGAACTTGCGGCAGAAGGCCGACAGCTCTTTCGCTTCGTTGGTATCCGCGGTTTCGACCCGCAGATCACCGCAAATGGTGTAGTCACTCACCGCCTCAAGGATCGGGGAGATCCTGTCCGCGACATCCAGATCCTTCAACTCATGGGTGACCACTAGCATCTGGCGGATGAAGATGAGCTCCCGGAACGGCAGCTTGCGAGCCAGCAGGTCCGCCTGCTCCTCGTCATACAGTTCGAAGATCACATAACCGCTGTCGTCCTTGACCCGGGCGAAACCGTAGCACTGCATGTTACCGGCACGCTCGGTGATCTCTGCAGCCGCCTCTTTCTCAAAACCGGGGCGGCAATAAAGCAGCAGATTATTCATTTTTTCCTCCAAGACGACAGCCAGCCCAGATCAGGGCCGTCCATCCCAACATAAAACAGAGGCCACCGGCCGGGGTAATCAACCCCAGCCCCTTGCTGCCAAGCAGCACCATGGCGTAAATACTGCCGGAGAATCCGATGATCCCCAGCACAAAGGCGGTGCCAGCCAGCTGGATCACCCTGCTGCGCACACCACACCAGCCCAGAACCAGCAGGGCCAATGCGTGAAAAAACTGATATTGCACGGCGGTATTGAACGCCGCCAGACGCTCGGGCGTAATGCCGGTCGCAGCCAATCCATGGGCGCCATAAGCCCCCAGCATGGTGGCCGTCAACCCGAAGAGACCAGCCAGTATCAGCCAATGTCGATGGATCTGCATCCTCACTCTCCCTCTCTCATCGAGGCTGGCAATAAAGCCAACCCTCTCGTGCTATCCATGCCGGGCCACAAAATGGCTGATGGCCGCCGCTGCATGCTGCATATTCTCCTGCTCACTCACGCCACTGGCTTTACGCGGTTTGAAACCATGATCACCATCGGTCAACCAATGGACCGATACGGCGGGTGAGAAGGGGAAATCGGCCAGTTCGGCGCGACTACCGAAGGTATCGCGCTCCCCCTGCAACAGCAGGGTTGGTACTGCAATATGCTTGAGTACCTCGCCTCGCCAGCTGTCGGGCTTGGCCGGAGGGTGGAAAGGATACCCGAGAATGAGCAATCCTGCAGCATTCATCTCACCCTCGCCTTCGCTATACAGTTCCGCCGCCATCCGCCCGCCCATCGACTTGCCCGCCAGAAACAGCCGTGGATGGGCAAACTCACGGATCATGTCGCGCCAATGAGCGAGCAGCACTGGCGCCCTGTCAGGCGGGCGGCGCTTGCCATCCTGTGCACGCTTTGTCATGTAGGGAAAGTTGAAGCGCACCACTTCGATATCCGGCCCGGCCAGCAGGCGTGACAACTCGGCAAGAAAGGGGTGATCCATCCCTGCACCTGCCCCGTGGGCCAGCAAAATGCGAACGGGGGCATCAACTGCCCCCTCGCGGATCACCTCATGCATCGGCGAGCCTTGCCCTGCGACGCGCCTCTTCCTGCTCCACCAGCTCCAGCATCCAGTCGCGGAAGGCAACGATCTTGCCCTGATCCGACTGCTGCTCCTGGCACACCAGATAGAAAGCATTCTTACTCACCAACACCTGCTCGAACGGACAGATGAGGCGACCAGCCTCAATCTCGGGCTGAGCCAGCACGCTGTGACCAAGTGCCACTCCCTGACCGTGGATCGCCGCCTGGATCACCATGGTGGAGTGGCTGAAGATGGGGCCCTGATTGACGTTGGGCGCATCGATGTCGAGCTGGCGGAACCACGCCTTCCAGTCGCGGCGGGAGGTATCGTGCAGCAGGGTATGAAGAGTCAAATCTTGCGGCGTACGCAGCGGTTTGGGCCCGGTCAGCAGCAAGGGGGAACAGACCGGGATCAGGTATTCGGTATGCAGCTTGTCCGAGCGCAGACCCGGCCAGTTGCCGCGCCCGTAGTAGATGGCCACATCCACATCGTCGGTGAGCGACCCTTCGTCAAGGTCGACCGCCTTGATCCGTACATCGATATCAGGATGACGCTCGCTGAACTTGACCAGCCGCGGCACCAGCCACTGGATGGCGAAACTCGGCTGCAAACTGACAGTCAACGCCCCCTTGGCACTGCGGGCCAGCAGCTTGTCGGTCGCCTCAGAGATGGAGGCAAAGATGTCCTTGATATCCAGGAAATAGCCCTGCCCCTCTTCGGTCAGCAACAAGGAGCGGTTTTTGCGGCGGAACAGCTTGATGCCAAGATACTCCTCCAGCGCCTTGATCTGGTGACTGATGGCAGCCTGAGTCACAAACAACTCTTCTGCTGCGCGGGTAAAGCTTAAGTGACGAGCCGCTGCTTCAAAGGCCTTGAGGGCATTGAGCGGGGGTAAACGACGAGACATGACACCAGCCGACGATGAGTTTTTCTAATGGGGCGCATTATAATTTGTCGGTTGCGGGTCGACCAGTGAATAAACATAATTCGCCCAGCAATCAGTCGTCATATGGCTCACATTTTCTACTACGTGTTGGTTTACATGTGTTTTTAGTGAGTCTTTCGACTGCGATTGTGGTGTTGTGTTTCTTCCTCTGCGGGAAGAGGGGCTCAAATCTCACCGGTTTGACCCAGTCTGTCATCTGAATGTGTTTGGCGCCTCCAGCTGGATGGCGCCTTTTTTCATCCCTTCTATACCTTGAACTGCCCCACCAGCTGCTGCTGCTTGTCCGCCAGCGCAGAGAGCTCGCGACCATTTTCGGCGGAGGTCGCCGCCTCGGCCCGAATGGTGTGGCTCACATCGCGAATGTTGCTGACGTTACGGTTGATCTCGTCCGCCACCCGGCTCTGCTCCTGCGCCGCCCGGGCAATCTGCTCGTTCATCTGATGGATGGTGGAGACCGACTGGATAATCTGCTCCAGCACCTGCACAGAGAGATCCACCTTGGCTAGCGTCTCGTCAGCCTGACCATGACCATCGCGGATCGCCTTGACCACGGCGCCGGTACCGGATTGCAGTTGGCTGATCAGGGTCTGGATCTCGACAATCGCATTCTGGGTTCGTCCTGCCAGATTGCGCACCTCATCGGCCACCACGGCAAAACCTCTCCCCTGTTCACCGGCTCGCGCCGCTTCAATGGCCGCATTGAGTGCCAACAGGTTGGTCTGCTCGGCAATCCCCTGGATTACGATAAGGATGTCATTGATGTTGCCGCTGTTGGCCGAGAGATGCTCGGCTACCGGCTGGGCATCATTGATGATGGCCATCAGCTTGCGCATCGCTTCCTGGGTGTCAGCCACCACATACTTGCCCTCTTGCGCTGCAGCGTCAGTGGTGTTGGCAGCCGCCACCGCCGAGCCGGCATTACCGGAGACCTGCAACGCCGTGGCGCTCAGCTCTTCAAATGCCGTCGCCACCAGATCGATCTCCTGATACTGGGCCTGCATGCCACTGCTGGTGCGCTCGGCCACTTGCGCGGCTCGCTCGGCACTGTTGCGCGTACCGGAGACGGTATCAATCACCTGACTGATGGTGGATTGCAACTTGTTGAGGAAGCTGTTGAACCACTTGGCCAGCTCGCCGATTTCGTCTTGCCGCTGGATCTCGATACGCTGGGTCAAATCCCCCTCACCGCTGGCGATATCCTTGAGGCGGGCAACCACGGCGCGGATGGGCGCCACAATCTGGCGCGCCATCAACCAGATAAAACTCAGGGCCACCAGCGAGATCAGCACCCCGATCGACAGTTGCGAGACCACGCTGCGATTGGCCTCACTGGCCAGCTCATCTTGCAGTTGCTGGGCCGAGGCCAGCACTACGGCCCGTGGCAATTCAATGTAGATGCCCCATTTACGGTCGGTGCCACGCATGGAGACCGGGACAAAGGTCTGCAGCAGGGAACCGTCACGGCTCCAGCGAGTCAGCTCTTTACCCTGAGCAAGCCACCCTCGCAATTCACCAGCCAGCTCCTGATTGGTTTGAGCAAGTTTCTCGCCCGGCGTCACGGCGAACTCGTCCGCCCCGGTCACACGCCCATCGTGGCTGACCAACAATATCTTTCCCTTGCCGTCATAGAGCTCCTTGTCCATGGAAGAGACCAGATTCTGCAAGGTGGTCAGAGAGATATCGACACCGACCATCCCCAGCAAGTGCTCTTGCTCCAGCAAGGGCACTGTCACCGAGGTCATCAGTATCTTGTTGTCGCCAACATCATCGAGATAAGGTTCCAGCAGACAGAGGGCCCGGGTACGTATACTGCAGCGATACCATTCGTTTTCAACCCCACCGGCAGCGGTCGGGCTCTCGTCAGTCAGCACATCCTCATTCTGCACCTCGGGCACCAGCTGGCCATTGTCATAGGCCCAATAGCTGGAGAAGCGTCCTTCGTCATTTGAGCCCAGTTCCGTAGAGCCCTGATAGTTGCTGTCCTCCCCATCCAGCTGATCGGGCTCAAATACCGCATAGACGCCGAGCAGGTTGGTCGATGAGGCTGCCGCATCGTGCAATTGCTGATTGATAGCCCCGCGCAGCGCCTCCGAATGAACGAAGTTGTCGGCCGCATTCTTGCGCTGGAACAGCACGCTCTCGGCCAGCAGACTGGCACGAAAATAGGCTTCATCAAGATAGCTGGTCACCTTGGCGGCCTGCTCTGACCCCATCGCTTTCATCCTGTTTTCGGCTGACAGCTGTGCCTCATGCATGGTGGCTTGCCGCACCTGGGACTGCATCTTGCTCGCGTTATAAATAGAGGAGGTGACCAGCGCAGCGGCCGTGACCAGCAGACAGCAACCGGCGATCAGGGTAATCCGTCCCTGGACAGAAAGAGCATTCATGCCAATATTCCTACTTCATGCAGATACAGGTAGATTATCGACTTTATAAACAAAAACTTAACCATCTCATAGCAAATCCAGCGATAGTTGGTTTACTTCTCCCTCCTTCGGTAGCCCGACTACCAGTCCCAGCAGACGTATCGAACGCCCTTGCGCCCGCAGCAGCCCTTCCTTGAGCAGTGGTGTGAACAATGCGGCCTGATAGCCCCCCTGGCTGCGATAGACGGTAGTCTGATGGAAGTCGGCAAATTTGAGTTTAATCCCCTGACCCATCACCTGCTCGGCAGGACACGCCAGCTGAAATCGCCGTTCCAGCTCAGGCAGCAGTTGCTGCAATACCTTCAGACAGGCCTCTTCGTCACAGAGATCGCTTGCCAGGGTGGTCTCCACCCCGATGGTTTTGCGGATCCGGTGCGCCTGCACCGGCTGTTCATCTAGCCCCCAGATACGGGTCGTCAGCATTTCGCCCAGCTTGCCAAAGCGACGGCACAACTCCTCTGCCGACAAGGCTCGGGCATCTTCGCAGGTGTATAGCCCCTGCGCCTCCAGCCGCTCGGCAGTCTTGCGCCCCACCCCGGGCAGTTTGCCGAGTGGCAGCTGACAGACAAATTCGGCCACTTCGTCGGGACGAATGACAAACAGACCATCAGGCTTGCGCTGCTCCGAGGCGAGCTTGGCGAGAAACTTGTTGGGGGCGACCCCGGCCGAAGCGGTCAATCCCAGTTCGGTGACGATGGCTTGCCGGATCTCTTGCGCCATCAGGGTGGCGCTGCCACCACAACAGCGACTATGGGTCACATCGAGGTAAGCCTCATCCAGCGACAGCGGTTCAACCTGATCGGTATAGCGCAGGAAAATGGCCCTGAGCTGACGGGAGATATCCTTGTACACCGCCATTCGCCCCGGGATCAGTACCAGCGGTGGGCAGAGTTTTTTCGCCAGCGCGCTCGGCATGGCGGAGCGCACCCCGAACCGGCGCGCCACATAGTTGCAGGTCGAGATGACACCGCGCAGCTCGGACGCCCCCCCTATCGCAAGCGGAACTTCCCGCAATGCGGGGTTATCCCGCATCTCCACCGCGGCAAAAAAGCAGTCCATGTCGATATGGATGATCTTGCGCATACCACTGTATAAATAAACAGACATGGCATCATCTTACCCCAAGGATAACCGCAGCTCTATCTCTCTCGTTGCGGCTAAAATAGTAGACTCCAAGGAGACCTTTACTACCACAATGACAAGGAGCGTTCGGGATGAAATATCTTTGGTTGGGACTCTGTTTGCTACCGTTGACCGGCATCGGCAAGAACAACCCGACGGCAGAGTGCCGCTGGCTGTACGACCGGATTGAGATACTGGAACAGGCCATCAAGAAAGGAGACAAGCTCGGCACAGAGCAAGAATTGGCACGCTGGAAAACTGAGTACAACAAAAAACAGTGCTCACAGTACGACTACTGAGCCGGACAAGATGGCGTGACCGACAACGGCAGATAACAAACGGGCCCCGATCAAGATGATCGGGGCCCGTTTTTCAAAGCATGACCAGCTTGATTCTGCAGCAGAGTGCGCTCAAGGCAGAACCATAGGGCCAGCGACAGTGGCCGCCACTTCATCCCCACGCAGCACCCGGACCAGTTCAAGCGCAAACTCGATGGCACTGCCCGGCCCCTGGCTGGTGATAAGGCGATGAGCCTCATCCCTGACTACCCGCTCATGTGACAGCTGCGATGTCGGTAGTCGGGGCTGAAAGCCGGGATGACAGGTGACGATGGCACCATCCAGCAGGCCGTGATGTTGCAACACCACCACAGGGGCGGCGCAGATGGCTGCACGCCAGCGGCCAAGAGCGGCCTGCTCTTTGAGCAGATCGATGGCCAGCGGGGTATCGCGGATCACTTCGCTGCCGGGCAAACCGCCAGGCACCACGATGGCTTCAAAGTCCCGATGGGTCAGCTCGCCGATATGACAATCGGCCACCAGCTGTACCCCGCGCGATGCCTTCACCTGCCGAGACCCGGCAGGGCAGCAAGAGGCCAGCACCACCTCGATGCTGGCGCGCACCAGGGTATCGACAATGGCAACCGTCTCTATCTCTTCCGACCCGGGGGCCACCAGCACCAGTACACTCACGTTCGCCTCCTTGCTGCTTGCTCGTAAAAGATCAGACGGCCTGACTCTTCTCTTTAATCGCCTGATAGAGACCCTGATTGACCGGTACGGCAATGCCATGCCGGGCAGCCTTGGCCAGCAGGAAGCCGGTGATGGCCTCAATCTCGGTCTCGCGTCCCAGCTCCATATCCTGATGCATGGAGGAGTAATTGTCAGCGGTCAGTTCCACCACTGTCATCACCCGACGCTGCAACTCCTCTGCCGTGGTTGCAACTCCTTCGGCGCACATCACATCCGCCACCTCCACGCAGATCTGCTGCAGGGCATCGGCAAAACGGGGGCCAGCCAGCTCGCCATTTTTCAGCTTGTAGAGGGCCGTCAGGGGATTGATGGCACAGTTGATGGCCAGCTTTTGCCACTGGCGTGCCACTATCTGCTCATCCCAACCCGCCTGACCCAATGCCTGCGCCAACTCATCTGCCAGTGATGCATGAGCCTTGGCCGCCTCGTTAAATGGCCCCAACCAGGTTTCCCCCTTGCCGGTATGACGGAACACGAAATGGCCCGCTTTCATGGCACCATGGCTGGTCACCCCGGCAATCACCGGGTTATGCGGGAACATCTGGACCACCTTCTCGGCAATCCCCATCCCGTTGTGCAGCAGTACGATCGGCACGCCAGCATCCAGATGGCCAACCAGTGGAGCCAGGGCGCCAACCACCTGACTGGCCTTGGTCATCACCAACAGACGCTGAATTTTTCCCGGCTGGCCGGCAAATGCACGTTCGATATTGAGCAGCTGTACCTGCCCCTCCAGCGAAGTAAAGTCAAATCCGGGGTGCAGGGTAGATTGATGATGCTCACGCAACAAGACTCGGGTGGATTGACCGCTCTGGGTCAGCAGGGAGGCAAAAACGCCGCCGAGAGCTCCGCACCCGAGCAGTGTCCACTTGGGCGCTACAGGTGGCATAACGGGTTGTCGGGAATTTTTTAATCCGCTTGGCATGATGTGACTCTGTCAGGGTAAGGGTTGCAATCCTCTCAACCTGTTACCGGGAATAAATGAAAAATAGCGCGAGCGGACACTAACGGGTCCAACCTTCCTGTGCGCAGGGGATTCTAGCAGAGCACTCCCATCAAAATCAGCAAATTTGCCGTATTTCTGGTAGATTTGGCCCCCGATAACGCAACATGAGGAGCTTCGGCTATGCCGTCATTCGATATTGTCTCTGAAGTCAAAATGAACGAGGTGTTGAACGCAGTCGACAACGCCAATCGTGAACTGGCCACCCGTTTCGATTTTCGTGGGGTAGAAGCCAGCTTCGAGTTGAACAAAGAAGAGGTAAAGCTGGAAGCCGATGCCGATTTCCAGCTCAAGCAGATGGTCGAAATCCTGCGCGGTGCCCTGCTCAAGCGCAACATCGAAAACAGCTCCATGGAAGTGGGTGACTCCGTTCACTCCGGCAAACGCTTCCACCTGACCGTCAAGTTCAAACAGGGGATCGAGAAAGAGATCGCCAAGAAGCTGGTCAAGCTGATCAAGGACTCCAAGATCAAGGTACAGGTCGCCATCCAGGGTGATGAAGTACGTGTCACCGGCAAGAAGCGTGACGATCTGCAAGAGACCATGGCACTGGTCCGTGGCGCCGACCTGGGCCAACCGATGCAGTTTCAGAATTTCCGCGACTGATGATGGGAGAGAAGGGCTCTCCCTTCTCCTCTTCTTTAATCGTCCGAGCATAAAAAAACCGGAGCAAATGCTCCGGTTTTTTGTTCCCCAAGTTTTATTAGAACTTGTAGGTAACAGAGAAGTAGTGGCTGAAGCCGGTGCTCTTCCACGGGGTACCGTCGTAGGCTTTGGAGCCATCTTTGGTACCGTAGGCATCCATGAAATACTTCAGGCCATAACCAACCGCGTAGCGATCGGAGTGCCAGTAGATACCGTGGAAGGTGGCCAGGTTGTCGCTGGTACGGTCAGCACGGTCATGGGTATCCAGGCCGAATTGATAATCCAGATAACCCTGGTAGGAGACAAAGCTGCCATTGCCGAAGGTATAGAAAGGCTTGAACCAGTTCATGGAGAACTGATAACCGTTCCACTCACCTTCTTCTTCGGTGAAGAACTGGTTCTCGGTGGCGTGACGTGCATACAGGTTCATGCCAACCTTGCCAAACCAGGGAACCATCACATCGGCACCCAGACCCAGCTGGTTTTCCATCTGCTTGTCACCAACGTTGTTCAGGTTGGCAATGTAAAGCTCTTGCACAGGACCAAAGGAGAGATCTTTACCTGTCAGCGCATCCAGAGACATACGCGGTGCAAACTTCATGAACAGGTTCTGACCATGGTGTTTATTGCTGTGACGGGAGTCGAAAATATCGAATACGTCGACGTAACCGTACAGGTCAAACAGGCCGGAGCGACCACCGAACTCCATTTCAAAATAGGTATCGTTGTAGTCCTCTTCACCGGTAGTGAAAGGACGCTGGTCGATGGTATGCATTACGTTGAACTGCATCCACTTGTAGTCATTCTTGTGGATGTCACCGCTGTAGTCAGCAGCAAAGGCCGGAGTAGCGGCAGCAGCCAGCAGACCGGCAGCGATCAGAGTCTTGGTAAATTTGGCCATTTTATTGGTCTCTTGTGCGTTAGTTGAGGTTTTCCGTAGCCTGCCCACAAGGAGCGAGAGGAATTCTAATCAAATAAAATTGGGGGTGAAACAACTTCTCGGGAACTTTATCCGGAAGTGTGAATCTAATCACCCCCGATTCTACGCAAACGCTTGCTATTTGTCAGCAACTGAGAACAACTCACCCCCTTTACGGGCGACCAGCACAATCAACAACAACACGGGCAAGCCCAACAAACTGGTGCCGACAAAGAAGGCGCTGTAGCCAATCTGCTCCACCACCTGCCCCGAAAAACCGGCCAACAACTTGGGCAGCAGCAACATCACCGAGCTGAACAGGGCGTATTGCGTCGCTGAAAACGCCACATTGGTCAGGCTGGAGAGATAGGTCACAAAAGCTGCGGTGGCGATACCCGCGCTGAGGTTATCGAGCGAAATGATCAGGGTCAGCAGCTCCAGGTTGTGACCAACCTGATGGAGCAGGGCAAACAGCAGATTGGTGCTGGCGGTGAGCAGCGCCCCGAGAAACAGGATCCGCAGCGTGCCAAAGCGCATCACCAGCACGCCCCCCAGTGCCGCCCCCACCAGCGTCATGATAACGCCAAACACCTTGGTGATAGTGGCGACTTCGGTCTTGCTGAACTGCATATCCACATAGAAGCTGTTGGACATCACCCCCATCACCACATCGGCAACCCGATAGCAGGCGATCAGAGCCAGGATCAGCAGCGCCGAGCTGCCATAACGGCGAAAGAAGTCGGCAAACGGACACCAGACCGCCTCATAGCCCCAGGCCCCCGCACTCGCCAGCAGCGCAGGCCACCCTTTTTCCAGGAGCTGCGCCTTGCGTTCGGCCTGTTGTTTGCCCTGCTCGGCCAGATCGATTTCCGGCTCGTGGCAAAACAGCGTGGTGATGACCCCGAGTGACATCAGACCCGCCATCACCAGATAGGTAATCTGCCAGCCACGATAGTCATAGCCACTATTGCTGCCAAACCAGGCTGCCAGCGCCAGCGCACCGGCCCCCGCCATGATCATCGCCAGTCGGTAACCGGTCATGTAAGAAGCAGCCATAGCCGCCTGCAGCCGCTCAGGGGCCGATTCGATGCGATAGGCGTCGATGACGATATCCTGCGTGGCCGAGGCAAAGGCCACCAGCAGGGCAAACATCGCCAGCTGGACCAGCTCGGTCTTGGGATCGCAGAACGCCATGCCGACCAACGCGGCGGCAATCAACAGCTGGGAGAAGAACATCCAGCTGCGGCGACGCCCCAGCAGCGTGGAGAGCAACGGCAGCGGCATGCGATCCACCAGCGGCGACCACAGCCATTTAAAGCCATAGGCGAGCGCCACCCAGCTCATATAGCCGATATCGGTCAGGCTGACATCGGCCTCACGCAACCAGAATGAGAGTGTACCGAACACCAGCAGCAGCGGCAGACCCGATGAAAAGCCCATGGCAAAGAGAATAAACACCCGAAATTCGAGATAGACGGCGAGGGACTCTCTCCAGCTTGGTTTGCGGATCATGTTCAACTACCTGACGACTTTGGAAAAGTGCGTCATTTTGGCAGGTTGATGGCAGATAGCCAAGGCGAGCAAAGAGATAGGCAAAAGAAGTCCGGATAGAGAAAAGGCACATCTCAAGCGGGATGTGCCTTGCATGGAGCATGGCGGGATCGTGGTGACGAACCGCGTCCGGCGAGAGTTACTTGCCCGCTTTCTTGTCGACTTTCTTGTCTGCCGGAGTTTCTGCCAGCAAGACCACCTTCTTCAGAATGATGGGACTGGTCGGCACATCGTTGGCACGCAGAATGGGGCTGTAACCGGTCTGTACCTGAGCAAGCTTGTCCAGCACCTCCATCCCCTGAACCACCTGACCGAACACGGTATAACCCGCAGAGCCACCGGCGTTGAGGTTATTGTTGTCGACCAGATTGAAGTAGAACTGGCGAGTAGCGCTGTCGACCGCCTGGGTGCGAGCCATAGCGATGGAGCCACGCTTGTTGGGCAGACCGCCGCGCGACTCGTTGACCACAGGCTCATAAGCCGGCAGTTGCTGGAACTGCTGGTTGTAGCCCCCACCCTGCACCACGAAATCCTGGATCACCCGGTGGAAGATGCTGCCGTCATAGCTGCCATCAGCCACGTAACGCAGGAAGTTTTTCACCGTCTGGGGCGCCTGCTTGGACGCCAGCTCCACCACGATATTGCCGTGGTTGGTCTCCATTCTCACTTTCGGGCCCGCGAACGCCAGCGGGGAGATCAGCATGGCCAGCAACCAGAGTTTTTTCATCATCAGACCCCTGCACCGTTCGGTTGACCTTTCAGGTAACCGCGCAGCGCATCATCCGCCATGATCTGCTGCAGCACGCTACCCAGTTGCAGGTTCAGTGTAGACTCCAGGTCGGCCATGCTTGGCTCGCTCGGGCTCTCCTTGCTGGAGGACATGTTGAACTGCTTGGTCAGACGGTTGCCCTGGAAATCGGCGATCACCTGCAGGCTGACGCGGGATTTGGTGACATAGGTAAAGGTCTTCTCTTCCACATTGACTGCGGCGTTGGAGATCACCAGCGTCAGGTTGGTGGTGCCACTGTTACCCACTTCCAGACCCTGGCTGCGCAGCCCTTCGGCCAGCCGCTCGGCCATCAGCAGATTGAGCGGACGCTCACTGTTGACCAGGACGGGGGCTTTATCTTTATGTTTAATGGAGAAGACGTAGGCAGCCTCACGCTTGTCTACCCCTTCCATGGTGATGCGATTGCCAGAGTAGTATTGCTGGTTGGCGGGGATCACCTGCGGATTGAGCAGTGCCGTCTCCGGCCAATGAGTGGCACACCCGCCCAGCATCAGGGCGGCCAGCAGCAAGAGTGACTTTTTCATCATGGTTTCCTTTGGCTTTAGCGTTTGATGGCTTTCAAAATAACGAATTTGCTGTTCGACGCAACGACTTGTGCGTTGGCAAACAAGCGCTTGAGTTTGTTGTGATAGTCCAGATGACGGTTGCCTACTATCCAGAGTTCACCCCCTTGAGGCAACACCCGGTGCGCATCGCTGAACATCTGCCAGGCGATATGATCGGTGATCGCCTGCAGCTGATGGAAAGGAGGGTTGCAGAGGATCCGATCCGCCGAGCCGACCGCCACCCCGTCGAGACAGTTATTGACCATAAAACGGGCGCGCGGCAGTGCATCGGGCAGATTGTGCTCGACGTTGAGCTGTGCCGAGGCGACTGCCATATAGGATTCATCGATAAAGGTCACCTCCACCTCGCTGTCTTTGGCGAGCAGCGACAGACCCAGCACCCCGTTGCCACAGCCCAGATCGATCACCTTGCGGGCACTGTGGATGGGCAGGTTGTCCAGCATAAAGCGGGCTCCAATATCGAGACTGGTGCGCGAGAAGACGTTGGCATGGTTGTGGATGAGCATGCCACTCCCCTCCAGCGGCCAGACAGTCGGGAAGGGGTTGGCCAGCTCGGGACGTTCTGCCTGCGGCTCACAGTGAATAAGGCGCGCCTTCTTCCAGGCCAGCGAGGTACGGGTAGGCCCCAAATACTTCTCGAACAACTTGAGGGTGGAGGTATGAATATCCTTCGCCTTGCCGGCAGCGATAACGCGGGTTGCCGGTGTCACCACCGCACGCAATGCCAGCAGTTGCTGCTCCAATAGAGCCTGATATTTGGAGACCTTGATCACTACCAGCGCAGGGGCATCGGGCAGCGGCGCCAGCGCATCCTGCAAGCGGATCCCGCCTGCATCCAGTCCGTTTTCGGCCAGATTGGCCAGGGTCGCCCGTTCACTGATGTAAGAGTCGGTGACGCAGCAGGGGGAGTGCGGATGCAGATAGGCGGCCAGCGCGCCAAAACCGTCATTCATGATGATGACGGGGCCCGCCTGCTCAAGGGGGGACTCCGCCAGGGTGTTGATCAGATATTCGTCAGCCGCATCCCAGGCTTGCAGGGTCTCCTGACTCTGGCGCGGATAGCGGTAGAGCGTGAGCTGGCAATGGGGAGTGTCGAGAAGGGTTTGCATAGGAAGAGTCCAACCTCGGCTTGATTCGTGTATACAGGCGCCAGGGGCGACGCAAAGTGGCGCTATTCTAGCGAGGAGCAGGAATTTCACCAGTTCGATGCGCATCAAGGGGGCAACTGACGGGTGATTTCCCTCTTACGGGGGCTTATTCCATCCCGCGACTGCCGATAGAATGGCCCGACATTCACTCTGGAAGCCGATCCGATGACTATCCAACAACTGATTGAAGCCAAGCTGACCGCCGCCCTCTCCCCTACCGTGCTGGAGGTGATCAACGAGAGCCACATGCACCGTGTGGAACCGGGATCTGAGAGCCACTTCAAGGTGGTGATCGTCAGCGAACAGTTTGCGGGTCAGCGCCTTCTCTCTCGGCATCGTCAGGTCAACGCCATCCTGGCCGATGAACTGGCCGGCGCTGTCCATGCACTTGCACTGCATACCTACACGGCAAGCGAGTGGCAGGAGAAGGGTAAGGCACCACGCACACCAGCTTGTGTTGGCAACCCCTCGCACTCCTGAACGGCTAGCTGTCACCCATTGCTCTGACCCACCACCCTATGGGTGACAAACAAACAAAAATTAAACAAAAAGCCGCCAGCCTGCTGATCCTGACAACCATAAATAGGTTTTTAATTCAGTTTTCCCTGGCGGCTTAGTCACAGCCTTACACAAGCATACCCCCATGGGGGTATTAAACTAAAAAAACCTTTAAAACCACAGCTTACAAGGAATTCAGGGGTTATTCATTGCAGGTTAATTTTGTGATGACGCAGGGATTTTGCCTATTTGGCATGGCAGAAAATGGGCCTTAAGTGGTAGACTCAAGCGCTTTTGAGTGACCTCGCATGTTGAATAATTGCTGAGCCTGACCACCCGGCGCAGCCACAACAGCGACTCATTCAACCACCCGTCGTGATGTATTTCTCGGCGCTAACCAACCTCTCTTCCCGTAACGGTAGTGCAATTAAGTATGATTACAATCAAAAGAGGACTGGACATCCCCGTGCTGGGTGCGCCAGAGCAAGTAATCTACGATGGCCCCGCCATCACCCGTGTTGCTACACTGGGCGAGGAGTTCGTGGGGATGCGACCTACTATGTTCGTCAAAGTAGGTGATCGCGTCATCAAAGGTCAGGAGCTCTTCGAAGACAAGAAGAATCCCGGCGTTAAATTCACGGCCCCCGCCACCGGCGTAGTTTCAGAGATCAACCGTGGAGCCAAACGTGTGCTCCAGTCAGTGGTCATCGACCTCGACGGCTCCGATGAGCAGGTGACCTTCGAGCATTTTGCCTCTTCCGAGCTGGCCAAGCTCGAGCGCAGCAAGGTGCAAGAGATCCTGGTTGCATCAGGTCAGTGGATAGCACTGCGCACTCGCCCGTTCAGCAAAGTCCCTGCGGTTGGCTCAGCCCCGCGCGCCATCTTCGTGACCGCGATGGACACCAACCCGCTGGCTGCCGATGCCGAGCTGATTATCAAGGAACAGCCGCAGGCCTTCCTCGATGGTCTTGCCGTATTGACCCGCCTGACCGACGGCACCGTCTATGTCTGTAAAGGCGAAGGCAGTCTGCCTCACTCCTCTTTGGCTCAGGTCAAGGAAGAGATCTTCGTCGGTCCGCACCCTGCCGGTCTGCCGGGTACCCATATCCACTTCCTGGATCCGGTCAGCAGCACCAAGGTGCAGTGGCACATCAACTATCAGGATGTGATCGCATTCGGCAAGCTGTTCACCACCGGTCAGATCTGCACCGACAAGGTGATCGCCCTGGCCGGCCCGAATGTGCTCAAGCCGCGTCTGCTGCGTACCCGTCTGGGGGCCTGCATCAGCCAACTCACCAACAATGAGCTGCGTGCCGATGAAAACCGCGTCATCTCCGGTTCCCTGCTGAGCGGCGCCAAGGCTGAGGGTGTTCACGACTATCTGGGTCGTTACCACAATCAGGTCTGTGCACTGGGCGAGGGTCGCGAGAAAGAGTTCCTGGGCTGGATCAACCCCAGTGCCAACAAGTTCTCCATCACCCGCACCACCCTCTCTCATCTGATGAAGGGTCGCCTTATCAACTTCACCACCACTACCAACGGTAGTGACCGTTCCATGGTGCCTATCGGCAACTATGAACGGGTGATGCCACTCGACATCCTGCCTACCCTGCTGCTGCGGGACATGGTCTCCGGCGATACCGACGGTGCGCAAGCACTGGGCTGCCTGGAGCTGGATGAGGAAGATTTGGCCCTCTGTACTTTCGTTTGCCCCGGCAAGACCGAGTACGGCCCTATCTTGCGTGAGTGCCTGACCAAGATTGAACTGGAAGGTTAAGCGATGAGTTTCAAGCAACTTCTTGAAAATATGGAACATCACTTCGAACCGGGTGGAAAGTACGCCAAGTACTACGCCCTGTTCGAAGCGGCGTACACCCTGTTCTATACCCCGGGTAGCGTTACCCGCAATGCCGCCCACGTCCGTGATGCGCTCGATCTGAAGCGCATGATGATCATGGTGTGGCTGGCCGTGTTCCCGGCCATGTTCTGGGGCATGTACAACGTTGGCAACCAGGCCATCGCCGCCATTGCCCACATGGGCTCGGCAGCCGGTGCCAGCAGCTGGCAATATGCCCTGGCCACCATGCTGGGTGCCTCCCTCGATCCGGCTGTTGCCGGTATCGGCAGCAAGATGCTGATTGGCGCCACCCACTTCTTCCCGATCTACATCACCGTCTTCTTTGTCGGTGGTTTCTGGGAAGTGCTGTTTGCCATGGTGCGCAAGCACGAGATCAACGAAGGCTTCTTCGTGACCTCCATCCTGTTTGCCCTGATCGTGCCGCCCGAGCTGCCCTTGTGGCAAGCTGCGCTGGGCATCACCTTCGGTGTGGTAATGGCCAAGGAAGTGTTCGGTGGTACCGGCAAAAACTTCCTGAACCCTGCGCTGGCAGGTCGTGCGTTCCTGTTCTTCGCCTACCCGGGCCAAATCTCCGGTGACGCAGTCTGGGTTGCCGTTGATGGCTACTCCGGTGCAACCGCGCTGAGCCAATGGGCTCAGGGCGGCCAGATGGCGCTGATCAACGGTGCCACCGGTCAGGCTATCAGCTGGATGGACGCTTTCCTTGGCAACCTGCCGGGTTCCATCGGTGAAGTCTCCACCCTGATGATCCTGCTGGGTGCGGCCATGATCGTCTATATGCGCATCGCCTCCTGGCGCATCATCGCCGGCGTGATGGTCGGTATGATCGCCACTTCCCTGCTGTTCAACGTCATCGGTTCCGATACCAACCCCATGTTCAACATGCCGTGGCACTGGCATCTGGTACTGGGTGGCTTCGCCTTCGGTATGGCCTTCATGGCGACCGACCCTGTCTCCGCCGCCTTTACCAACAAGGGCAAGTGGTGGTACGGCGCCCTGATCGGCGTGATGGTCGTGCTGGTTCGCGTGGTCAACCCTGCGTTCCCGGAAGGCATGATGCTGGCCATTCTGTTTGCAAACCTGTTTGCTCCCCTGTTTGACCACTTCGTCGCTCAGGCAAACATCAAGCGGAGGATTGCTCGTGGCGTTTAATAAAGACTCAACCTTCGGCACCATCAGCGTGGTCACCGGCCTCTGTCTGGCCTGTTCCATCGTGGTATCCGTTGCTGCCGTTGGCCTGCGTTCTACCCAAGAGGAGAACAAGGCGCTGGATAAACAGAGCAATATTCTCTCCGTAGCCGGCGTGGACATCAGCGATGTAGCCAAGCGCGATCTGGCCAAGCTGTATGGCGACAAGATCGAAGCCCGTCTGGTGGATCTCGCCACCGGTAACTTTGTTGACGGCGATGCCGACAACTTCGATACCAAACAGGCGGCCAAAGATCCGGCGCAAAACATCCGTCTGGCTGCTGCCGAGGACAAAGCTGGCCTGCGCCAGATCTCCAAGCTGGTTCCGGTGTTCTTCGCCAAGGATGCCGATGGCAAGATCGACAACATCATCCTGCCCATCTACGGTCAGGGTCTGTGGTCTACCATGTATGCCTTCGTCGCGGTTGCCGCTGATGGCCAGACCATCAAGGGCATCACCTACTATGACCACGGTGAAACCCCTGGTCTGGGCGGTGAAATCGAAAATCCGGCCTGGCGCGAGCTGTTTGTCGGCAAGAAGCTGTTCGATCAGGATGGCATGCCGGCGCTGCGCGTCATCAAGGGTCACGCTCCGGCGGGCTCCGAGCACGAGATCGACGGTCTCTCCGGTGCTACCCTGACCGGTAACGGTGTACAGCATACCTTTGACTTCTGGATGGGTCCCAAGGGCTTCGGTCCTTTCCTGGCCAAGGTTCGTGCAGGAGAAATCAACAATGGCTGACAAGAGCGAAATGAAGAAGTTGCTGTTGACTCCAGTGCTGGGCAACAACCCCATCGCCTTGCAGGTGCTGGGTGTCTGTTCCGCACTGGCGGTTACCAGCCAGATGAAGACAGCGTTTGTAATGACCCTTGCGGTCATGGCGGTCACCGCCTTCTCAAACCTGTTCATCTCCCTGATCCGCAACCAGATCCCGAACAGCGTGCGGATCATTGCCCAGATGGCGATCATCGCCTCGCTGGTTATCGTGGTTGACCAGGTGCTCAAGGCGTATGCCTATGACATCTCCAAGCAGCTGTCAGTCTTCGTCGGTCTCATCATTACCAACTGTATCGTGATGGGCCGCGCCGAAGCCTACGCCATGAAGAGCGCGCCGCTCCCCTCCTTCCTGGATGGTATCGGTAACGGTCTGGGCTATGGCGCCATTCTGCTGAGTGTCGCGACCGTGCGTGAACTGCTGGGCTCCGGCACCTGGTTTGGCATCGAGCTGCTGCCGCTGGTGAACAACGGTGGCTGGTATGTACCCAACGGCCTCCTGCTGCTGCCGCCGAGTGCATTCTTCATCATTGGTCTGATCATCTGGGGCGTGCGCACCAAGGATCCCAAGCAGGTGGAGGCGAAGGATTAAGGTATGGAACACTATCTGAGTCTGTTGATTAAATCGATCTTCATCGAAAACCTGGCACTCTCCTTCTTCCTGGGGATGTGTACCTTCCTGGCGGTATCCAAGAAGGTCAAGACCTCCATGGGTCTGGGTATTGCCGTTATCGTGGTGCAAACCATCGCCGTACCGGTCAACAACCTGATCTACAACTACGTGCTGAAGGCCGGAGCTCTCTCCCCTGACCTGGATCTGAGCTTCCTGAGCTTCATCACCTTTATCGGGGTGATCGCAGCGCTGGTACAGATCCTGGAGATGGCGCTGGACAAGTACTTCCCGGCTCTCTACAACGCGCTGGGCATCTTCCTGCCGCTCATCACCGTGAACTGCGCCATCTTCGGTGGCGTCTCCTTCATGGTGCAGCGTGACTACACCTTCGTGGAGTCTGTGGTCTACGGCGTGGGCTCAGGGGCAGGCTGGATGCTGGCGATCGTTGCGCTAGCGGGTATCCGCGAGAAGATGAAGTACTCCGATGTTCCGGAAGGCCTGCGTGGTCTGGGCATCACCTTCATCACCGCCGGTCTGATGGCGCTGGGCTTCATGTCCTTCTCTGGTATCTCCCTGTAATCGGCTTTCCTGCAATCAGAAAGGAACGATAGATGGAAATTATTTTGGGTGTGGTCATGTTTACCGTGATCCTGCTGGCACTGGTGGCAGTCATTCTGTTCGCCAAGTCCAAGCTGGTGACCGCGGGCGACGTGACAATCAGCATCAATGGTGACCCGGCCAAGGCTGTGACCAGCCCGGCCGGTGGCAAGCTGCTCGGCGTACTCGCCGGCAACGGTATCTTCGTCTCCTCCGCCTGTGGCGGCGGTGGCTCTTGCGGCCAGTGCAAGGTACGGGTGAAATCCGGTGGCGGCGACATCCTGCCGACCGAACTGGATCACATCAGCAAGGGCGAAGCCCGTCACGGCGAGCGTCTTGCCTGCCAGGTCACCGTGCGTGGCGACATGGACATCGAACTGCCGGAAGAGATCTTCGGGGTGAAGAAGTGGGAATGTACTGTTATCTCCAACGATAACAAGGCCACCTTCATCAAGGAGCTCAAGCTGCAGATCCCCGATGGCGAGAGCGTGCCGTTCCGCGCCGGTGGTTATATCCAGATCGAAGCGCCGGCTCACCACGTCTACTACAAGAACTTCGATATTCCCGAGGAGTATCGTGGTGACTGGGATCGCTTCAAGATTTTTGATCTGGAGTCCAAGGTCGATGAGCCGATCATCCGTGCCTACTCCATGGCCAACTATCCGGAAGAGTTCGGCATCATCATGCTGAACGTGCGTATCGCCACACCGCCCCCGAGCAACTGGACTGCCCCTCCGGGACAGATGTCCTCCTACATCTTCAGCCTGAAGCCGGGTGACAAGGTGACCATCTCCGGTCCGTTCGGTGAATTCTTCGCCAAGGATACCGATGCAGAAATGGTCTTTATCGGTGGTGGTGCGGGTATGGCGCCTATGCGCTCCCACATCTTCGACCAGCTGCGTCGCCTGAAGTCCAAGCGCAAGATGAGCTTCTGGTACGGTGCCCGTTCCAAGCGCGAGATGTTCTATGTCGAAGACTTCGACATGCTGGCGGCCGAGAACGAGAACTTCACCTGGAACGTCGCCCTGTCCGATCCGCAACCGGAAGACAACTGGGATGGCTACACCGGCTTCATCCACAATGTGCTCTACGAGAACTATCTCAAGAACCACGAAGCGCCGGAAGATTGCGAGTTCTACATGTGTGGACCTCCCGTGATGAACGCAGCCGTCATCAACATGCTCAAAGATCTGGGCGTTGAGGACGAGAACATCCTGCTGGATGATTTTGGTGGTTAATCCATGAACAGCGTTGTAAAAACCTGGCTAGCCTTCGGGCTAGCCTTTTTCTTGACAGGGTGCGGTCAGGAAAGCACGGTCCAGTCGAAGCCGGAGATCCATATCACCGGCAGCACCATGGGCACTTACTACTCCATCAAGGTGGCGGACAACGTCATCAGCGATGCGGCCAAGTTTCAGGCCGAGGTCGACGTACTGCTGGAGCGAGTCAACGATCAGATGTCCACCTATCGTCCCGATTCCGAACTGTCGCGCTTCAACCAGCACCACAGTTCGACACCGGTAGTGGTATCTCGGGACACGGCTCGGGTCATAACAGAAGCCATTCATATTGGCCGTGAGAGCCAGGGGGCGCTTGACGTCACCGTCGGCCCCTTGGTCAATCTGTGGGGCTTCGGTCCGGACAAGCGACCGACCAAAATACCATCGGAGGAGCTGATCACCCAGACCCGTCAGAAGACCGGCCTGGGCAACCTGCACGTCATCACTTCGGTCGATGCCGATACCCTGCAAAAGGATATCCCGGATCTTTACGTTGATCTATCCGCCATTGCCAAGGGCTTTGGTGTCGACAAGGTAGCCGAGTATCTGGAGTCTCTGGGTGCGCGCAACTATCTGGTAGAGATCGGCGGCGAGCTGCGGATCAATGGCGTCAACGGCAAGGGACACCCCTGGCGCGTTGCCATCGAGAAGCCGACAGCCAATGCCGGTTCGGTGCAGGAGGTGATCGTTCCGGGTGACAACGGGGTGGCCACCTCGGGTGAATATCGTAACTACTATGAGATGGATGGCCAGCGCTTCTCCCACACCATAGATCCACGCACCGGCAAGCCGATCCAGCACCGCATGGTGTCGGTCACCGTGATCCATCCCTCCTGCATGACCGCAGACGGGCTGGCGACCGTATTCATGGTCATGGGACCGGAAAAGAGCCTGGCCTATGCCAAAGAGCGTGGTCTGGCGATCTTCGTGATCACCAAGACGGACAACGGCTTTGAAGAGGCCTACTCCGATGCGTTCAAACAGTATCTGGTCAGGAAATAGGGAGGATAGATGCAGGTTTTTCTGATCACCTTCGGGGTATTCATGCTGGCGATAGCCGCCATGGCTATCGGCTATATCTTCCAGAAAAAATCCATCTCCGGCTCCTGTGGCGGTCTGGGGAGCGTTGGCATCGAGAAAGAGTGCGATTGCCCGGAACCCTGCGACAATCGCAAGAAGAAGATGGCCAAGGAAGAGGCCCGTCGCAAGATGCTGGAAGAGAACCGCATCATCTGATGACCCTGATTTTTCGATAAACAAAAGCGCGCTGGTGGCGCGCTTTTTTATTGGCTTTCATGCAGTGTAGGCCGGTCATAATTTTCGCTCGATATAGAGGATCACCTCCCCCAAATGGATGCCGAACTTGCTGATAGCGGCGCGATTGATCAGTCGATCCTCATCCAGCAGATACATCCAGTCATCGAAGCTCACCCGCACCACCTCGCCATCCGGCAGCGCCAGATCGAGCTGATAACGCCAGTTGAGGGCAAACCCTTGGCTTTTACCTACCGCCTCTCCCACCACATCGGAAGCGGTACCGCGCCAGTGACCATCAGCCCCCTTGCTCAGATACCAGGTTCGGGTCTGCTGGCGGCCATCGTCAAAGTAGAACTGCTCGAACAGCTCTCCCTTACCGTTCTGCCAGCGCCCCACCATCTCCACCCGAAAGCGACTGGTCACTTCGCCGCTGCGGTCGGTCACCAGGCCGTGAGCCACCAGCTTGCCGTTGAAGAAACGGGCGAGATCCCAGTTTGGCCCCTGCCCCCGATAGTCATCGAGACTGGCACCACAGCCGCTCAGCAACAAAAAAGGGATCAACAGTAACCAGCGATATGCACGATAGAAAGACATCAGGAGCTCCATGTTCAGGGTTGGCCACGCAGGCGGCGGGTCAGGGCAGGATCGCGGCTATTGTCAGCCAGCCAGATGGCGAGAAAAGCGGCCGAAAAATGTGGATCGGCAAGAGTGCCGAGGGGTTTTTCCTGCCACCAGAAGTGGCCTACACCGCCCTTGTCGACATAAAAGGTGAGCTTGTCGCCCGCCTGCACATCAGGCCAGAGTGCAGCGAGCTGGCCGAGCCAGCGCTGACGCTCGGCGTCAGTGCCAAGACCTAGCCGCTGCCACTCGGCGGCGGTGGCACTCAGCAGATCTTCCCGCTCGATGGGTCTGGCATAGGTGAGGGTCAGGGCCTGCGGATAGTGACCGGGCTGATAGTGCCCGCTCGCACTGTAGAGGGTGGCATCGTAGAGCTTGAACCAGAGCCAGTTCATCTCCCCCTGCCCGACCGGGCGCAACTGCTGCCAGGGGGCGGCAGAAGCCTGCACCGCGGTTGCAGCCAAGAGCGTAAACGCCAGCAGCAGCGGGTTAATTCCACCCCATATGCCAGTGGTTGGGGTCTTCCAGTTCATGCCAGTCCATCTCCTGTTCCTGCAGGGTATTGATATCCTGCATCACCACCTGCACCAGCTGCCCCTGCGCATCCCGCTGGCAGGCAACCACCAGATAGAAGCGATCAGTCAGCTCATGCTGGCTCTCTTTGGTCCATTTGGAAAAAAGCAACGAGTCGGTCGAAAAGGTGTTTGTCATGACTCACCCTCCAGCTTGACCATTACCCACAGGAGTACGGGTAACCACCACATCCAGATCACAGCCAGCAGCGCCGTGCTGATCCAGATGCCCCAGGGTAAGTTTACTGCCCCCATGGCGGCCCCCGCCACATAGGAGGAGGCACCGCCAAACACGCCAAATAGTGCCTGCTGCCAGCGAGGCAAGCGCAGCAGCCAGCGCATACCGTGGGCCAGCGTCAGGGCAAAACCTAGCCAGAGCAGCACCAGCCAGAGGGGAAAACCGGACGGGAACCGGAACAGGCCGAGCTGCCAGAGCAGGGCATCCAGCAGACAGCCGACGACCGCGATGGGAAGCAGCCGCCAGTCACGCTGGCGGCTGGGTGAGAAGAGAAAGTGCAGCAGCAACATTGCCAGCAGCGGGCCCGGCTGCTGCCACTTCACCGCCAGCAACCAGTAGAGGTTGAACCCCAGCAGGTGAGCCCACTGCCACATGGTCAGTGACCGCTTACTGGCACATCACCCGACCAGCCAGCGGGCCCCGGCTTGGCGGCCTCCAGCTGCACCAGACTGATGGTGCGCTCCCAGAATCCCCCCTCGCAATAGGCAAAGTAGAAGTGCCACAGCCGGATGAAATCCTGGCTGTAACCGAGCTTGGGCATCTCGGGTGCCAACGCCAGAAACCGCTCGCACCAGTGAGCCAGTGTACGGGCATAGTGATGACCGTGATCGTGCAACCGCACCAGCTGCATGTCGGTCTCCCGCGCCAGCAACCCCGCCATCTGGGAAACGCTGGGCAGGCAGCCACCGGGGAAGATATAGCGCTGGATAAAATCGACCCCTCGCAGATACTGGGCGTGGCGCTGATCGGCGATGGTGATGGCCTGAATGAGCAGGCGACCACCGGGTTTGAGCAGCCGCGACAGCTGGCGGAAATAGTCGGGCAGGAAGGCGTGGCCCACCGCCTCGATCATCTCGATGGAGACCAGCTTGTCATAGGTGCCCTCAAGCTTGCGGTAATCCTCCAGCAGCAAGGTGATGCGATCCCCCAGCCCCTCCCGCGCAATCCACTCCTTGGCATAGTCATGCTGGGCCCGGGAGATAGTCGTGGTGGTCACCCGGCAGCCATAGTGGCGGGCGGCATAGACGGCGAGGCCGCCCCAGCCGGTGCCGATCTCCAGCAGATGATCGTCAGGCCCCAGCTCCAGTCGTTCGCAGATGGTGCGCAACTTGGCCTGCTGCCCCTCTTCCAAAGTAGCCTCGGCGCTCGGATAGATGGCGCTCGAGTACTGCATATGGCTGTCGAGAAAACCCTGATAGAGGGTATTGCCGAGATCGTAGTGGGCGGCGATGTTGGAGCGCGAACCGGTTAGAGTATTGCGGTTGAGCCAGTGGCGCACCTTGTTGAAGGGGAAACTGAGCCAGCCTAAGCGCCGCTCGAGGGAGTCGAGCAGAGTCAGGTTGCGAGCCAGCAGCCGTACAAACGCCACCGGATCCGGGCTGGTCCAGAGCCCCTCCACCCAGGTCTCCCCGGCGGCAATGCTGCCCCCCAGCAACAGGCGGCGATAGAAGGCGGGATCCTGCACCACCAGTTCGGCATGCAGATCGGTGCCCGCCACGCCAAAGCTGTGGCGCTTACCGCCATCCCGCAGCAGCAGCTGGCCATGTTCTAGGCGCCCCAGCAGATTGAGCAGCAGTTGCCTTGCCCCCTTGTCGATGAAAGAGGCAGAGAGGGTTGATTGAGCAAGTTCCATTAGCGGCTCTCCGGATGGGTAAATATCGGGGTTCGTTTGATAAAAAGACGCAGGGCCTGCCAGTAGATCCCGAGCAGCACCTTCATGGTCATCCATGGCCAGCAGGCCAGCAGGGCCACCAGCCCCTTGCGCGACAAGGGTTCGCGAGTGAGCGCCAGGGTGGCGTCAAACAACTTGGCTTCACCGGATACGGGATGACTCTCGATATGGATCAGCGTCTCCTGCGCGGGCGGCCTGATCCGCCAGTGATAACGCATCGCCAGCCCCATGAAAGGGGAGACGTGAAAATCCTTGTCATGGGGTGCCAGCGCCGCCAGATCCAGCAGGTAGTAGTGACGCTCGTTCCAGGGGGTGTTGGAGACCTCTGCCAGCAGATAGCGGGCGTCTCCCTGCCGGTAGCAGAAGTAGAAGTTGACCGGGCTGAAGTAGAACCCGAGACAGCGCACATTGCCGAGCAGCAGTACCCGCCCCTCGGGCTCGGCATCACCACCCAGCTCGCTCACCTTCTGCCACACCGCCTGCTTGAGGCTCCCCTCGCTGCCCTTGAGATAGTCATGGCGGTGAAACGAGAGCAGCCCCGAGCGCTCCACCCCGAACCAGCGCCCCTGATCGAGCTGCGGCAGCTCGTCGAGATCCAGTCCCAGCATAAAGAGGCTGTAGGAGAAGGCGTGGGGCCGCGGCGCGAAACGGCGGTGGCGCACCGAACCCTGCCAGATGGCGCTGGTGACGCCGGCCAGTTCGTCGGCACGCTCATGTTCGGTGGCCACAGTGGCGCCGTTCATAGCTCGGCCCCGAAGCGCCTGGCGACATCCAGCGCGCTGCGCACCCCATCCTCGTGGAAGCCGTTGTACCAGTAGGCACCGCAGAAGTGGGTGTGCTGTTGGCCGCAGATCTCCGCACGCCGTTGCTGGGCGGCAATAGAGGCCTGATTGAACACCGGATGGTGGTAGACGAAGCGGCGCAGCACCTTGCTCTCATCCACCTTGCCCTTGGGGTTGAGGCTGACGCAGAAGGGCTCCGGCGAGTTCACCCCCTGCAGGATGTTCATGTTGTAGCTCACCAGTGGCCGCGCCTCGTCATTGCCATCGAGCTGATAGTTCCAGCTGGCCCATGCCTTGCGGCGGGTGGGCAGGCAGCTAGCATCGGTGTGGAGCCAGACATCGTTGGCCTGATAGGGCATGTCGCCGAGGATGGCCTGCTCCCGCTCGCCGGGATCCGCCAGCAGCGCCAGCGCCTGATCGCTGTGGCAGGCGAAGATCACCTCGTCAAACCGCTCCTCACCGTAACTGCTCTGGATCACCACGCCGTCCGCGTCCCGCCGTACGCTCTGCACCGGACAGGCGAGGCGGATCTGCGACTGCCAACCCGCGGTAAGGGGGCCGATATATTCCCGCGAGCCACCCGGGATCACGTACCACTGGGGGCGATTGGCCACATCGAGCAGGCCGTGGTTGGCAAAAAAGCGCAGGAAGAAGCCAAGGGGGAAGGCACGCATATCGGCCAGAGTCGATGACCAGATCGCCGCTCCCATCGGCAAGATATAGTGGCGGGCGAAGTAGTCGCTAAACTCCCCCGCCAGCAGAAAGTCCCCCAGGGTCAGCTCGGGGCCCGCCCCCTGATGTTGACCATCCGCCAGCCAGGCCCGTGCCTCCCGGTTGAACCGCAAAATCTCGGCGACAAAGCCGTAGAAGCGCGGACTCAGCAGATTACTGCGCTGGGCAAACAGGGTGTCGAGGTTGTGGCCGTTATACTCCAGTCCCTCCGGGCTCTTCACTGAGAAGCTCATCTCGGCCGGTTGGCGCGCCATGCCGATCCGCGCCAGCAACTTCAAGAAGTTGGGGTAGGTGCGATCGTTGAAGACGATAAAGCCGGTGTCGATGGCATAGCTGCGGCCAGCCTGATTCACATCGACGGTCGCAGTATGGCCGCCCAGAGTCGGCGCCGCCTCGAACAGGGTGATGTCATGGAGTTTGTGGAGCAGAAAACCGGCGGTGAGCCCCGAGATCCCTGAACCGACGATGGCGATCTTTTTCTTCATGAATGGCTTCCTTTCGATACGAGTGCGCGGCCAAGGCGCAGCCAGAGCCCCACCGGCAGCGCACCAAGCAGGCGCAGCAACCAGATGAAACGGCGGGGAAAGTGGATCTGGTGACGACCAGCGGTCAGCCCGTCCATGATGGCACGGGAGGCCTGCTCCACCGTCACCAGACAGGGCATGGGAAAATCATTTTTGGCGGTGAGCGGCGTCTGGACAAAGCCGGGGCGGATCAGGGTCACCCCAATCCCTTTGCTGGCCAAATCGAGGCGCAAGGTATCCGCCAGATAGTCGAGGGCCGCCTTGGAGGCACCATAGGCCTCGGCTCGCGGCAGCGGCAGCCAGCTCACCGACGAGCTGACGATGGCCAGCCGTGATCCCGCTCCTAACAGCGGCAAGAAGGCAGCCAAAGCATGGCCGGTGGCGGTCAGATTGGTGTCGATGACACGGGCAAACAGCTCGCTGTCAAACCCCTCCGCCACATCCATGTACTCGCAGTTGCCTGCGTTGAGGATCAGCAGATCGAGGAATGGCAGCGTAGCAGCCACCCCGCTCATTGCGGCCAGATCCCGGGCATCGAACTGCAGCGGCGTGACGCCATCCAGCCCCAGCGCCTGCAGCCGTTCGCCATCGCGGCCACAACCCCACACCTGCCAGCCTGCCCGCCGGTAATCGAGCGCCAACTGGCGACCGATGCCGGAAGTCGCGCCTGTAATAAGCACCCGGCCGCTCATGCGCCAAGCCTCATCTTGATGGTGCGCACCACGGGCCCAAGCAGCGGCAACTGCTCGTAGAGCATGGCGCCCAGGTCAAAATAGTCCCGGTGCTGGCACACCTTGCCCGCCTCGTCGAATTCGAGGTGGGTGGCCCCCTCCACCGTCACCGGCTCACCACCACGTAATCTGGGGTGAGAGAAGGTCATGGTCCAGCCGAGCCAGGCCTGCGGCCCTTGCTGCTGCTGACTGGTGATGACGAAGCGACAGTAGGCGAGGCGCTGATAGAGGGCGGCAAAATAGTCGCCAAGGGCCGCCAGCCCCTCAATGCGGTGGGCCGGATCGGTAAAGACCACCTGTTCGGCATAGACCTCGGGCAAGCGGTGCAACTGCTGTTTGTCCAGTTGCTGATAGAGGCCAATAAAGCGGGCCAGCGGCTCGTTCATCCTATTTCTCCAGAGAGCGAAACATCTCGATGGCTCTCACCCGGGCAACGGCGTGATCCACCATGGGTGCCGGATAATCCTGTCGCCCCTTGAGTCGCAGCCAATCGTGGGGCTGATGCACATAAGCGGCGGGAATATCGGCCAGTTCAGTTACCCAAGTACGGATAAACTCCCCTTGTGGATCAAATCGTTGCCCCTGAGTGGTGGGGTTGAAGACCCGAAAATAGGGCGCCGCATCGGCGCCGGTACCCGCCGCCCACTGCCAGCCGCCGTTGTTGGCCGCCAGATCCCCGTCGATGAGCCGACTCATGAAGTAATCCTCCCCGAGCCGCCAGTGGATATGGAGATCCTTGGTGAGAAAGCTCGCCACTATCATCCGCAGCCGGTTGTGCATCCAACCGGTGGCGTTGAGACAGCGCATCGCCGCATCCACGATGGGGTAGCCGGTTCGTCCCTCGCACCAGGCGGCGAAGGCATCCGGATCCCAGCTCCACGGCAAGTCCGCCGTCTCTGGTTTGAAGGGGCGATTCATGGAGAGGGTCTGGATTAGCACCAGCAGGTGGCGATAGAACTCACGCCAAATGAGCTCATTGAGCCAGACAAAGCCGGGCTGGGCCTTGGACTGGGGCCGATAGCCGAGCCGCTGCTGAAGCGCCGCCACACACTGACGAGGACTGATGATGCCCGCCGCCAGATAGGGGGAGAGCACGGACGTGCCAGCGATGGCAGGAAAATCGCGGGTCTCGCCATAGTCGAGCACTGCCTGCTCCAGAAAAATGTTCAAACGACGCAGAGCTTCTGCCTCCCCTACTGGCCAACGTGGATCAGCCGTAAGCTCGCCGAGCGCTTCATCAACCCACTCCCGCTCGGCCAGCGGCTGCCACGGCAGCGGCTCACCACGGCGCGCAGGAGCGCAATGAATGACAACCCCCTCCTCGTCGAGGGCCTTGAGCCAGGCTCGGCTGAAGGGGGTGAAGACCTTGAACATCTCACACGAGCCGGTCAGCACCCGCCCCGGTGGCAACATGCAGCAGCCGTTGAACCAGTGACAACTCACCGCCTGCTCTGCCAGTGCGGCGCTGACGGCGTGATCGCGGCGCTGCTCATCGATCTCGATAGCCTGATTGGCGTAGAGCTGGGTCACCCCCAGCTCGCGGCAGAGGTCTGCCAGCGCAGCGGGCGCCTCGGCAAAGGTTTCCACTCGCAGCAGATGAAGCGGAATGCCAAGGGCCGCCAGCTCGCGCCCCAACTCATCCACCTGCGCCAACACAAAGCGCTGACGGACGGGGGCCATTTTGTGCTGCCGCCACTGGGCAGGAGAGATGATAAAGAGCGCGGCGACCGGTTCATCACCGGCGCAGGCATGGCGTAGCGCCGGGTTGTCGGCAAGGCGCAGATCGTTGCGCAACCAGACCAGTCTCATGACGTTTTCCTCCCGCGTCCGCTGGCGCCAGCCGCAGCAGGCGCGTTCGCCATCAGCTCGGCAAGGCTCGCCTGCCAGCCGTGTGCTTTAAGCCACTCATCATCGTAGAGACGGCCCAGTTCGCCAAACAGGCGCGTGCCTGCAGGCCACCCGGCGGCCAGCTCCGGTTTGCCAAGACCAGCTCCCAGCAGTACCAGCCAGGGGGTAACGGCACGCCCCTCCAGCAAGCTGGCATGGCGAGGCTCTACCGCTCCCAGCAGTTGCACCTCATAGCCTTGACCGATCAGCTCGTAAGCGGCCCACACCAGATCGAGGGGGCCGACCTGTCCCCAGCTCACCAAGGTGATCGGCACGCCCTTCTCCTGCTCGATCAGGTGGCGGGCGAAGCGGGTATGGAACCAGCCCAGCCACACCTGTTGCAGCAGCTCGCCATCGGGCCGCTCGCGCCACAACCCCAGCAGCCGCTCCACCAGCGGTTGCAGTACCCGGCTGCGCACCAGCTCGAACGGGTAGCTAGCCAGCAAATCGTTGAGCTCAGCCTCCGCCTTGCGCTGGTTGAAGGCGAGTAACGCCTGACTGAACTGCTCCAGAGTCTGCTGCCAGTGATCGCTCACCGGCTCGGAATGGGGTTCGCTCAGGAGCCCCTTCACCTGCCCGATACTCACTCCCCGCTCCAGCCAGCTCAGGATCTCGCCGATTTGGCGGATATCCTGCTCGCTGTAGAGGCGGTGGCCCTTTTCGGTGCGGGCCGGTTGCACCAGACCATAGCGGCGCTGCCAAGCGCGCAGGGTCACGGCGTTGACGCCGGTGAGACGGGAGACCTCGCGAATGGGGTAGATCCCCTCATCAGCGAGATGAGCAACTTCTTGCGATAAATCAGACATACAACGTCCATCAAACAGAGGTGTAAAGCGCCCGGTGCAAATCATGCACCGGGGCAACAGAACGGATTCAGAGTCCGTAACGCAATTTGAGCGTATCGGGGTGCGGATTGAGATAAACCTGCTCGGCGAGATAGGGATTGGGGTACTCGCGCAGGTAGTGGCGGATCAGGGTGAGCGGCACCAGCAAGGGGAAGATGCCGGTGCGGTACTTGTCGATGGTATCGGCAAGCTCCTGCTTCTGGGCCGGGGTCAGCACCCGCTTGAAGTAGCCCTGCAGGTGCATCAGCACATTGGTGTGGCTGCGACGGTTGGCCCGCAGGGTCAGCGCGGTCATCAATCCCTTGATGTAGCTGTCGGCCACCTCCTGCAAATTGGTGGACTTGCCCAGATTGCCGAGCAGCTTGCCGAGCGCCCGGTAGTGGGTGGTTGCGTGGGAGAGCACCAGATACTTGTAGCGGGAGTGGAAGCGGATCAGCGCAGAGGCGGTGATACCGCGGGCACAGAGTTGCTGCCAGTCGTGGTAGGCGAAGACCCGCAGCACAAAGTTCTCCCGCAGGATGGGATCACAGAGCCGACCATCCTCTTCCACCGGCAGCAGGGGGTTGGCCTCCATCAACGCCTTGGCAAAGAGGCCGATCCCCTCCTTGGCGCTCCCCTCGTTGTTGGCGCCATAGACCTTGACCCGCTCCATACCGCAGCTGGGTGATTTGGCACAGAGGATATAACCGGAGATGAAGTCGAGCTGACGGGCCTTCTGCTCGCTGAAGGCAATCAGCTTTTGGGTGACATCGAAACTACCGTTGCTCGCCTCGGCACGGATCTCGCCGTTGCGCTTGACCAGCCGGATGGCGGCACGGGGCGCCCCCAGACCGATAGCCATCTCGGGGCAGACGGGGTGATAGTCAAAGTGAGCGCCAAGATCCCGTTCGCAGAAGCTGGAGCGCTTGTGGCCCCCGTCGAAACGCACCTCTTGTCCCAGCAGGCAAGCACTGATACCGACTTTAATCTTGTACATGATGGCACTCCTTGTATAAGTCTTGATTCAGTTATAGCAGTTATACAAAAAAATGGAAGTTGTATAACTATTGCCGACTGATACGACACAAGGAGAAAAAAGAGATCACCGGAAAACGAAAAAACCCATGGCGAACGCCATGGGTAAAAATCAAGACACTACGGACTACTGGAAGGAGGATCAGAAGCTGTACTTCACACCCAGGCTGGAGATGGAGCCTTTCTGCAGATCCCAGCTGCGATAGGTGTAGTCGGCAGTCAGCGCCCAGTTCTGGTTGAGCTTGTAAGCACCGCCTACCTTGAAGTCATGCATATCGTCGGTCATGTTGGCGTAACGGTAAGCCGTGGAAAGCTCGATGTCGCCGATGTCGTAGCGCAGACCCACTTCACCGTACATGCTGCCACTATCCTTGCGAGCCACTTCGTCCCATCCCTTGTTGTTCTTGGCCAGCTCACGCTCAAGTTGATAGCCCATCAAACCGGTTTCGCCATAGAGATTGAGTCCTGTGCTCAGCGGGGTAAAGACACCGATACCCAGGCTGGAGATGGACATGCTGTCATTGCCGTCGTTGCGGGAGGTGAATTCGGTTCCGGCACGACCGTAGAAGTTGGAGCCAAAGCTCTTTGAGAGGTCCAGGCTCAGACCACCAAAATCACGGGTACCTTTGCTGGCAGCATCACGGGGAAATGCAGCGCTGTCTTGGCTAAGGTAATCAGACTTGGTGTGCGCCCAGGTCAAACCGCCCTTTGCGTAGCTGAACGCATCCTGTGCCAGAGCGGAAGTAGAGGCGAAACCGGCCAGAACCAGAAGAGATACAGTTGCTTTTTTCATGATGATAACTCCATGTGATTGGGCCCGTTGCTAGCGAGCTGGTATGGAGTCATTGTGCGGTCAGCATCCCGGCTTGCCGAGCGGCAAGCTGTTGCAAAACCATGTCAGATGTAAGCAGATATTTCCCGAGATGTCAGGGGTAACAAATTGCCGGCCCAATCGGTTTGCATGGGCCGGACAACACCAAATCAGCGGAAGACCACCTCATCAATTTCGACCCTGACCAAGGGCTGCCCGGTCAATCCGGCAGGACGGGGGATCTCGAGGGCCAACGACGGACGGACTTGCCCCTTGCGCAGATAGGTCTCCGGCAGGCGGTTCTCGGCAACCCAGAAACGGGCCTCCTGACGGCTCAGCTGCACTCCGTCAGCACTGAACAGGGTCACCATGCCACGCACCCCGACCACATTGCGGGTGCCGGTATTGCTCACCATAAAGGTCAGCACCAGCGGGTCAGATCCCTCGATCTTGTCCAGCTTGACCACCACACCGTCGCGTGCTGCTTGTGACAGCAATTCGGGGTTGGCCTTGGCCTGATCGGTCAGCACCGGAGCAGCAACGGCCACCACGGCCCCAGCCTTCCCATCAGCAGCCACGCCCTGTACGGACTCGGCCGGTTTGACCACCAGATACTCCCAGGTAAAGTCATCGTTGAGCTGAACCTGCCGACCATCGGGCAGCGTCACCCGAGAAAGAGGGGCAGCCTGCGCCAACACGGGGGAGAGGCACAGGGCAATCAGCAGACGGGAGAAGGGTTTCATAGGGCGAAGCTCGGCAACAGGTGAAAGGGCGACAGTATAAACAGTCCCGCCCCCCCTTGCCTATGACGGCACTCACGTTCTGGCTCCGGCGTCGCTTGCCCACGGGCTAGATGGCAAGATCGTGCCGCTCTTTGTGCGCCATATCCAGAGTCACCAGATCGAACTCGGTCCTCTTGAGGGCAGAGAGAATATCCGATTGCATATCAAAGGCCTGAGCACGCTGATGCTCGGGCAGACGCACCCGGGCCAGGGTGGTAGAGCAGTCGCACAGGGTATGGAAAAAGACCTGCGCCTCATCCAGCCCCATGTCGGCCAGCATCTGTTCGGCCTGATCCACCATTCGTAGATAACGTTGCTTCAACTGCCGTGGATTGGTGAAGCGATTGCTGAGGCAACCGTTGCTCCCTTTGCCCCAACGACCGAGCTGACGCTTGTTGAAGCCATAGCGAAAATCACGGCTCATCACCCCGTTATCGGCAAAAAACCAGATGGTGTTGGCAGGCAGTGAGCCGAACTGGGCAAGATAGTCATCACGCTCCTCCACCGCGGCCGGAACCAGCAACGGCAGATGAGCCCATTCCGGACGAGCCTGCACATACTCACCAATGCGGCGAACCGGATCGATCAACCCCTCCATATTCGGCAGGCGATCGCAAAAGATGATTTCGTCACTCTTGATGACCCAGTGATCGATGCCATAACGCTGGCAATAACGGCGGGCTCGGGCCACTTCGCTGCGGCTGCGGGTCGGATTATCGAGGGTGATGGCGCGGATCTTGATCCCGCTGGCACGGCACAAATCGATGCTGTAACAGGATTCCAACCGCCCCGAAAAAGAGACTATCAGCTCGTCAAAATTTGCCAGTCGCTCAATCAGCTGCAGCTCCCTGGCTTGAAAAGAGTGATCATATCCCTGATTCAAGACAACAACATTGGCATCCATTAAACAGCTCCGGATGATAAACAGGTGGCTTATTGTGCGGGAAACAAGCTGAATAGGCCCTTACAGAGTCAGGTTAAAATTAAAACTTGATGATTATTTCCCGTGATTCATCCATAAAATCAATACCTTGAGCGTCATACACTCGCAATCTGGCCTGATGTACCCGATGGGCTCGCAAAAAGCCCTGCGCCTGATCCAGCGAGGTGAAGGTCAGGTGCTCCCCCTCGCTGTCGGTCAGATAGAGGTACTCCCCTTCCGCCTCGATACAGAGCTGATAACCACTGCCATCCTTGCAGGCGATGATCAGGGTCGCCTCGGGATAATGACTGAGCCAATTGCGAAACCGGCCATGCTCCATAGTGCTCCTGGAGGGGCATCACCCCTTGCCGGTGGCGGGCAAACAGCCCAGCTCACCCAGTTGCTGACGACAACTCGCCGCGTCGGTAAAAACGATCCCCCTGATACCGAGGGCCTCGGCGGCCGCGATGTTGGCAGGACTGTCATCGATGAAGATGCACTCTGCCGGTTTCAGATCGAACGACACCAGCAGATAGCGGTAGATATTCGGCTCCGGCTTCATCATCCGCACCCGCGCCGAGACCACCTTGCCGCTGAAGAAGCGCCAGAAATCCTGATGCTGCTCCAACCAGTCGATGCTGGCATGACCCATGTTGGAGAGGGCATACAGAGTGTGCCCCGCCCCGTGCAGCTCGGCTATCAGGGTTAGCATAGCGGGATCTGGCAGCAGGGAAGCGGGAACTGCCTGTAAAATGGCCAGATTCTGTGCCGCCGAGAGGCCTGTGCGCGCTTGCGCTTCCCGGGCCATGGTGTGGAGCGACATGGTGCCTCTGTCTACCTCCAGCCAGTCCGGGTGGTTAAAGAGCCGCTCGGCCAACTGTTCGGCCCCTTGCGGGCCACGCACGGAACGCACTATGTCTACCGGATCCCAGCTCACCACCACCCGTCCCAGATCGAAAATAATCGCCATCGTCTTTACCTCCCCCACTGGGTGTCAGTCATCAAAACAGAGTCAATAGAACATCGCTCATACGCCATTTTCTTAACCGGATACCCTGCCCCCATCCCCGCCCGCGGGCAAGTTTTACTTGCATCAGACCGGCAAATCCCTTAATGGTTATGACGTTACTTCAAGGACACACCTATGCACGCACCATTCTTCTTTGCTTTCTCGTTTATCCGGCCCGCTTGAGGGAAGGCCTGTCGTCGTGTGAACAGAAAGCAAAGACGAATCGAGCCTCCCCTAGCGGAGGCTTTTTTTTGCATTAATATCAATCGATTACTTGGATAGGGAACAATCATGGCAACGCTCGACGAGATCAGACAAGACATCACCCGGTTGGATCAGGAGCTGCTTGCCCTGCTGGCGAAACGCAAGACCCTCAGCATCGAGGTCGCCCGTGCCAAGCAAGCCAACCCGCGTCCCATCCGTGACCACCAGAGGGAGCAGGAGCTGCTGGTCGCCCTGATCCAGAAAGGGCGCGTGCTGGGGCTGGATGCCCAGTACATCACCCGTATCTATCACACCATCATCGAAGACTCAGTGCTCTCCCAGCAGGCCTATCTGCAGAGCCTGCTCAACCCGGAGCAGCAGGAGCCGATGACCAGCGTCGCCTATCTTGGGCCGCGCGGTTCCTACTCCAGCCTGGCCGCCCGCAAATATCTGGCGCGCTACAAGGATCAGGTGATCGAAGTAAACTGCCAGAACTTCCGTGAAGTACTGGATGCGGTGGAGTCGGGTCGCGCCGCCTTCGGCGTGCTGCCCATCGAAAACACCAGCTCTGGCTCTATCAACGAAGTCTATGACGTGATGCAACACACCAGCCTCTCCATCGTCGGCGAGCTCACCTACCCCATCGAGCACTGCATCCTCACCGCCGTGCCGACCGAGCTGAGTCGCATCAAAACCTTCTATGCCCACCCGCAGGTGTTCCAGCAGTGCTCCCACTATCTGAGCAAATTGGAAGGGGCACGCCACGAGATCTGCGACTCCTCCTCCAGTGCCATGATGAAGGTGAAAGAACTGGCCAGCCCGGAGGCCGCCGCCATCGGCAGCGCCGCCGGTGGCGAGCTTTATGGCCTGGACGTGCTGGCCGAGCAGCTCGCCAACCAGAAAGAGAACTACAGCCGCTTCATCGTGGTGGCGCGCAAGCCCATCGACGTGGCGCCGCAGATCCCGGCCAAGACCACCCTCATCATGTCCACCTCCCAGAAACCAGGTTCGCTGGTCGAGGCGCTGCTGGTGCTGCGCAACCACGAGATCAACATGACCAAACTGGAGTCCCGTCCAGTGCAGGGCAACCCGTGGGAAGAGATGTTCTACCTCGACGTCTCCGCCAACCTGCAGACCCCGGCGATGCAGGCCGCACTGGTGGAGCTGACCAAGATCACCCGCTATATCAAGGTGCTTGGCTGCTACCCGAGTGAGGATGTGAAACCCACCGCAGTGCCGCCGGTGCTGATGGGGAGCTAACCAGCCCACAACGACAAAAGGCGAGCATCCTGCTCGCCTTTTGTTTTGATGCCGGTTTTCACGGCAAGCCCATCAACTCAGAACTGACCGGCCATCAGCTGGTTGATGTTGTAGAGGGCACGGGTATCGAGCTCCATCTCGGTGGCATAGGTGTTGCCGCGCGGATAGGAGGCAACCACCCGGGCACCACGCACCACACCGGCGACCGACACATCCAGCGAGTTGGAGGTCTGGGTCAAGTCGCGGTAGCTGCTCTGGCCGCGCACCTGCTGACCATTGAGCTGCTCGGCCAGCTCGCGATAGGCATCCATCTTGGAAGCGCGAATGGCTTGCAGCATCTTCTCCGACTGGGAGGGGCCGGGCTGGATGTCGATCACCGCATAGCCCACCGCCTTGAGCACCGGAAAATCATCGGGCTTGCCACCCTGGGTATAATCCACCACCCGGTTACCGCTGCAACCGGTGAGCAAGAGTGCCAACAGGCAACTAAACAGGATCTTCATGACTCGCTCCTCACGGGGTCAGGTTGACCAGATGACCGCCCGGCCGGGCCTGACTGTCACGCATCAGATAACCGCGATTGATCGATGCACGACCAAACGAGTTGTTGGCACCGAACAGATATTTTTGCGGGATCAGGCTCTGGGCCGTGGTCTCCACCATCTTGGTGCGCATGTCGATAACGCGGGCGTTGACCAGGATCCCCTTGCTGTTGCGGCTGAAGGTGCCGACCAGAATGCGGGTGATCGGCAAACGGGAGGAGAGCTCCTTGTAGTTTCGGCTCAGTACGAAGTCCCCCTGCGGCGTCACCTTGATGCTACCGGTCAGCTTGAAGTCCACCACCACCTCGCCGCGGCGGTTGAGCTCGTAGATAAAGCTCTCCTCAATCTGCTGCCCCATCCAGTTGGTATCCTGCAGGGTGTCGAGATCAACGAAAGAGGCCACCGCGATGGGCTCGGTCAGGGTGGTCAGCGATTTGCGCTCCATCAGCTGATCGGTCATGCGCGCCACCAGCCAGTTGAGTTCCATCCCCTGCGCCGCCTGGCGGGGGTCACCCTGATCCCGATTGATAGGGTCGGAGCCACACCCGGTCAATGCCAGGGCAAGCGCCAACGCCGTGATGAGTTTGTTCATGGATACCTTTCCTGTATCTGCACCTGATTTGTTATCGGACGCGCCGGACAAAGCTTGAGCCGGGAATGAGGCATGATTCTTGCTTTTTAATGGTCATCGTCAGCGCCAACATGCGCTGCCACTTGGAACGTGTTGTGATCCATGTCGGCCAGCAGATGCCATTTCCTCAAAATGGCTCGGCTGCCCGCCAACTCAAGGTATCTGCTATGAAATTACCGCTGCTGTTGACCCTGCTGCTGGCCAGCCTGAGCGCCCGCGCCGAGCTTATCGAAGCGCAGGGCAGCACCGCCATTCTGGGGGGCGATGAGGTCTATGCCCGCGAGCAGGCGACCCGCGACGCCCTGCGTCAGGCGCTGCTGGCCAGCGGCGCGGCCGTTTCCAGCATCCAGCGTCTGGAAAATGGCAGCCTGCGATCCGAGCAGATCCAGATCCGCTCCGGCGGCGACATTCGCCAGTATCGGCTCAAGCGGGAAGAGGTGCGCAACGGCCGCATGTATATCACGCTAGTGGCCGACATTCAGGCCGAGCGCCAGATCTGCCAGACCCAGCACTTCGCCAAGGATTTGACACTGGTGAGGCTGCGGATGCGCTATCCGGACCAAGCCAGCTACGGCGCCATGGACGACATGCCGGAAAACCTCTCGCGCCGGCTATTCGAAACTCTCGCCAATGCGCCGCAAGGGGTCGCGGTGCGCCAGTGGCTGGATGAAAACCTGCGCATCGATCCGCTCCATCTGCAACAGGGGGATCGCAGTGCTCTGGAAGAGATCAAGGCGCTCAGCCTGCGTACCGACAGCCAATATCTGGTGCTTGGCAGCATCGACGATCTCTCCATAGAGTCGCAGGGCAACCAGCTGACCAGCTGGTATGAGGATCCGGTGCGCAACTTTCGCATGCAGCTCTACCTGTTCGACGGTATTAACGGCAGTCTGATCAACCGCAAGGTCTACGAAGGACGTGCCACCTGGACCTTTGGCAAGCGGGAACAGGTGGGCAGCAGCAGCGGCCAGTTCTGGCAGTCGAGCTATGGCCAAGAGGTCAACTACCAGTTGCAGCAGGCGGCTCAGGATCTGGTGGCCCAGCTTACCTGCGCCCCGGTCACCGCCCGGGTGGTCGGCCAGAACGAACGCGGTCCCTACATCAATCTGGGACGGCGCAACGGCGTCAAACTTGGCGACCAGTTCCGCATCCAGCACAACGCCGACTTCATCGACCCCTACGGCAAGTCGCGCATGATGCGCAATCCGGCCGACGGTCTGTTCGAGGTGGTGCAGGTATTCGACGATGGCGCCATCATCAGCAGCCAGAACAAATATACGCCGTTTAACATCCAGAATGGGGATTTGGCTGTATTGGAATAGGTGCCAGAGAGTTACCGGCGCTTACGGCATCTCCCGAGTTTCCCGTTGTTATGGTTCACCAGTGGATTGGTATCGGTCAGTTTCCCAACACCTGACGCAACCTCTCCTGCGCAACGCCCACCAGCAGGTCGGGCTGGAACTTGGAGATAAAGCGATCACAACCCACCTTCTTGACCATGGCTTCGTTGAAGTTGCCGCTCAGGGAGGTATTGAGGGTAATAAAGAGATCGGACATGCGCGGATCACTGCGCACCTCGTGGGTCAGCCGGTAGCCGTCCATCTCAGGCATCTCGGCATCGGTGATCATCAGCAGGATCTCGTTGGTCACCTTCTTGCCAGCATCGCACCACCCCTTGAGCAGGGTCAGCGCCTGCAAGCCATCCTGACACTCGATAACCTCGAGTCCCAGCTGGCCAAGAGTCTCACGCACCTGGGTGCGGGCGGTGCTGGAATCATCGACGATCAGCACCTTGCGGCCGTGCATCTCGGGCAGGATCTCCCGATCCAGCACCTCTTCGGAGATGCGGATGTCATAGGTGATGATCTCAGCCAACACCTTCTCCACATCAATGATCTCGACAATCTGATCGACGCCATCTTCCGGAATGCGGGTGATGGCGGTGAGGTAATTGGCGCGCCCGGCGGAGCGCGGCGGCGGCAGTATATCCTTCCAGGTCATGTTGACGATGTTGGCCACCTGCCCCACCAGAAAGCCCTGAATGGTACGGTTGTACTCGGTGATGATGAGGTTGGATTCACTGTCGATGGGCATGGGGCGCATACCGATGGCGCTGCGCAGGTTGATCACCGGGATCGAGGTACCGCGGATATTGGCCACCCCACTGATATTGTGATGGGAGCCCGGCATCTTGCTCAGATGGGGCAACTTGACCACTTCCCGAACCTTGAAGACGTTGATGGCGAACATCTGGCGGGTGCCGAGACGAAACATCAACAACTCGAGGCGGTTTTCACCCACCAGTTGAGTTCGTTGATCAACGGAATCCAATATACTCGCCATACGCTGATATCCATCTGATTATTAATCGACTCTATTATAGAGGCTGCCCGCCAGGAAAGGCAGGCGCATTTTCAACCAGAGCAACCACCCAGATAAAAAAAGTGAGGCCGAAGCCTCACTTATCTCATTGATTTCAAAATCAATAACTACATAAAGACTTCCAGCTGCCATCGGTGGCCTTGGGTTCACTGCTGGTCCACCAGTTGGCCTGCCACACCACCTTGTTGTGAGTGATGCGATCGCCAGCGTTGGCATGATCCCCTTGCGGCCAGGTCGGGTAAGCCTTGTAGGCCGCCGGATTGATGTTCTGGCTGCTGCAGGTCGCACCGCCCTCACCACCGCCCGAACCCAGTACGGCCTCCGGCAGGGTCGGGAACTCGGCCTTGAGACCCGCAGTCTGGCTGCCGCTGATGATGCGGATGCCACTCGGCACACCGGCTGCCGGCAGATAGTAGGTCATCGCCACTTCCACATCGCTGCCCGGCGTCCAGGCTTTCCAGGTCGGCAGCGTCAGAGCCACCTTGTGGAAATCCTTCTCGTTGGCAATCCCGTCAGAGTTCTGGTTGCCACCGCTCTCCACCACTTTCAGCCCCACCCCGCTCTGGTCAGTGATGGTGTCGGAGGTAGAGGTGGGTACCAGAAACTCGATGCGAGTGCCGCCCGGAATGGTCTGGGTCGAGTTGTTGGTGAGCTTCAGGGTCGGGTTGATCGGATAGTTGGAATCCCCTTCCTTGAAGCCGGAGAGGCTCACAGCGATGTCGAGCTGGGCAGTTGGCGCAGCCAGATCGTTCTGCTTGGTGTTGTACTTGGTCGCCTTGGCGAACTTGTCGTAGGCGAGCGTGGTCAGGGTATCCCCCATACCGTACTCTTTTTTCACCGGATCGTAGGCATAGTCACCCGCCATCTCCCAGAACATCACACCACCCAGACCACGATTGACGATGTAGTCCAGCTTGTGACCCATGGACTCCTCATCCTCGGTGGAGAGGAACACCTTCTTCTCCTCGTTCCACAACCAGGGGGCATGGGCCTTGTCGTCGTAGTAGCGGACATACTTGCCCTGCATCACGTGCGCCGGGTTGTTGGGATCCAGACCCCAGGCCTGACCGTAGCTCGGCATGGTGGTGATCCCCAAGTCGGCTGCGTGTTCCAGGTTCTTGGCATGCCACATGGGGATGGCGCCACCGCCGATCTCCTTGCCGTTCTTGTCCAGATCGTGCCAGATGTTGTCGATGCCGACCGCCCCGTTGCCGCACGGAATGGTGCTGCCACCGGTACCCGGCTGACAATCACTCTGACTCGGCAGGGCTGCCTTGCCGGCCAGGCCGTGAGTGCCACCGCTGACCCCTTGCCAGCCACGGGTGTAATAAGGCACACCCACGTTGATCTTGCCGGCCGCCAGTGCACCACGGAAGTAGTGGGCAGACCAGGCCGCGTTGAGGTAGCCGATACCGCCAAACTGGCTCTGGGTATAGACGCCCCAGTGGGCAAGTTCGGCATCCGCCTTGTTGTCAAACAGGGCGGCGTTGTGGCCGACAAAGTGGTTCCAGGCACCGTGGAAGTCGTAGGTCATCAGGTTGACGTAGTCGAGGTACTGGGTGACCTGGAAGTTCTCCATGCCGCGCAGCAGGTAGGCCGAGGCCGGCGAGGCGATGGTCAGCATGTACTTGCGACCATCCTCGCTGCCGGCGCTGTCGAGCTTGCTGCGCAGGGTCTGCATCAGCACCTTGTAGTTGGCAAACAGCTTGCCACGGCACTGGTTGGAGAGCGGGAAGTCGTTGGGGTTACCCGCATCCTTCATGGAGGTGGGGTATTCGTAGTCGACGTCGACCCCGTCAAAGCCGTACTGACGGATGAAGCTCACCGCCGAGTTGGCAAAGGCGTTGATGCCGTCATTGTTGACCGAGCAGTCACCCTTGGTGGTAGCGGTATAGAAGCCGCGGGTATCGGCCCAGCCCCCCACCGAGATCAGGGTCTTCACGTCCGGATACTGCTTCTTGTACTTCGACAGCAGGTTGAAGTGGCCCTTGTAGGCAAACTCCGGATCCATCTCGGCACCCGGCACGCCGTCCCAGGTCATCTTGGTCGCCGAGTCGTCCACCTTGATGGTGTGGCTCTGCTCGTCCACCGCCGCGAAGGCATAGTTGATGTGGGTGATCTTGTCCCAGGGAATGTCGCTCACCAGATAGGAGGGCAAGCCGTTCTTGCCGGTACGCCAGGAGGTGAAATAACCGATGACCCGACGGGCGTGGTCATCCCCCATGCACTCGTAGCCGTCCGGGCGGTAGATCTGGCGAATGTCGCAGGAGAGGTTGCCGCCGGTGGGCGGCAGGGCTGCCTCTTCCACCTGTACGTCGACCTGGCTCGATTCGCCGCTCAGGTTCTCCTTGTCGGTCGCCACCAGCTTGAGGCCGGCCAGCCCCTTGCTCTGGGGCGTCCAGTTCACCTGCCAGGGGGCACTGGTGTCTTCGCCCACCTTCTTGCCATCGACGAACAGCTCGACCTTGGCGACGTCGTTGTTGGCATCGGTGACGTTGCCGCTCACCGCCACGCTGCGACCCAGGGTCACCTTGGCGCCGCTGGCCGGACTGCTGATGCTCACCTTGGGCGCCTCCGGCGCCACCACGGCGGCGACGTTGAAGCTCGAATCCGCCTCGCTCAGCACCTTGCCATCTTTATCCAGTGCCCGTGCCTTGAGGGCATGGGCGCCGACACCGGCGGCACTCCAGCTGCCGTTCCAGGGCGAGGCGCTCGCCGTGGCGACCAGCTTGCCGTTGATGAGGTATTCCACCCGAACCAGCGCCGTCACCGGGCCGCTCAGGGTCACCGCCAGCGCGACGCTGGCCCCCTCGTTGAAACTGGCGCCGGCAGCTGGCGAGCTGACGGCTACGCCGAGTGCCGGTGGCGGCACGTCCCCGCCATACAGCTTCCAGGCATCGGCCCAGACCACACCCACTCCGGGAGCGTAGTGATAGGGCGAGGCCCCGCACCAGCCGGAGTAGGGAAATTCTTTGCACTCATAGAGATTGCCGACGTTGCTGACGATGTCGCCGGCCTTGTAGGCAGTACCGGCCTGATAGGCGGGATAGGCGGCCTGTGCCCAGGCGGGCATGGCAGCCAAAGCCACCAGCATGGCAAGCCTGCTGGGCCTTAGGGTCTGTTGCATATTGTTATCTTCCTTGTTTTGTCTTGGCATTGGTCACCAAGGCAAAGAACAAGCGCAACCTGCGTGATGGGCGCAGACAACTGGCAATGGACCTGCCACAAACGTCACCCTCACCCTGGGAAGCCCCGCTATCTGGATCGCACGCTCTGAAGACCGGAGGCATTGCGTCCCGGCATCTCGACCGGTTTGCCCTTTACCTGGGTTCCGTGAGGAACAAGCCGAGTATAGGAATCAACCAGCTGAGTCTCAATCTTCATTCTCGAAGAAAAATATGTGGTTGCCGGCAGGATCACACTTTCTCACCGACGCACTTGATAGGTCTTTTATCAGTAACTTCAAGATGTTAGCCAAGTCAAAAAAAGCTGCTTTGCGCTCGTTTGTATCCCTGGAATGTGCGTTGGCTCACTGGTACGACATGCCAGAAATGTGACAATGCGCGCCCTTGGTCAACGAGCCAAGGCTATGGAATCACTGGCAAAAATAAAAAAGGAACACCTATGAAAGGTACTCGTACCCTGCTGTCGCTGGCCGTGGGGCTGGCACTTGCATCCTCAGGCGCCCATGCGGCATTTGTCTGCCCGTCCGATCCGGCTCAACTCACCCCCATCCCGGCCATTCAGGGCAGAGGTTCCGGCAGCGCGCTGGCCACCCAGACCGTGACCGACAAGAACGGCAATGTGACCGGTAAAATCAGCACGGGCACCTTCAATGTTCGCGGTATCGTGACGGCGCTGGGCCAAAGTCTGACCAAGGGGTTCTATCTGACCGACCCGGTGGGTGATGGCAATCCGGCCACCTCTGACGGCATCTTTGTCTATCTGAACGACAAGGAGTTTGCGACCAACTATGCCGACATCAAACCGGGGGCAGAACTCTGCCTCGAAGCCAAAGTCGAGGAGTATTACGGCGGCACTCAGCTTAAGCCCACCTTCGAATCCAGCAAAGCCCGCCTGCAGGTCACAGCGCAAGGACTGGCGGTGCCGACCAGCGTACTGCAGGTCAATGAAGGGGAGACGCTGGCGCAAGCGCTCAATCGCTACGAAGGGATGCGGGTACGTCTCGACAGCAGCAGTGACCTGCACCTGACCCGCAATTACGGCTTCGACTACAAGGTCTATCGCAACAACCTAGAGCTGGCCCACAAAACCCCGCTGATCAAACCGACCCAGCTCCATGTCGCCAGCAGTGCGGACGCTGTCGCGCTGGCTACCAAAAATGGCAGCAACCGTCTGGTGGTCGAGTCTGATTACAAAGCGCCGGATGGCGTACTGCCCTGGTTCCCGGGCTGGGATGCCGATCAGGGCTATCTGCGTATCGGTGATCAACTGACCGGGCTGGAGGGGGTGATCGTCTATAGCAAGGATGCCTTCCGTCTGGTGGTACCGAGCGACGTCACCCTGGCTGCCGGTGCTCTGCTGCGCAGCCCTGAAGAGGATCGTCAAGACGCGCCGGCTCGCCTCGCTGGCAGCGATCTGCGGATCGGCAGCTTCAACGTGCTCAACTACTTCACCAGCCACTCCAGCATTGGCGGTGCACTCAATATCCTGTGCAAGGATCAGGCGGATGCCGACAACGCCAAAGGTTGCAACCGGGGTGCCAAGAGCCAGCCCGAGTTCGAGAAACAGCGCACCAAGATCGTCAATGCCATTACCGCAATGGATGCCGATCTGCTCGGCCTGATGGAGATGGAAAACAACGGCTTCGAGGATAACTCGGCCCTCCACAATCTGGTGACTCGCCTCAACGAACAGCAGAAGGATGCGAGCAAACACTACGCCTATGTGCGTCTGCCGGTCACTGCCCTTACCGATGGCAAGTTCTTCGGCGGGGACGCCATCATGGTGGCGATGATCTACCGCCCTGCCCTGCTCACCCCCAGCGGGGATGCCAGCGTCATCAAGCTGCCGGAGCAGCGCTACACCACAGGTGGTGTGGCCAAGACAGCCGGTCAGCGCGACTCGCTGGTTCAGACCTTCACCCTCGCCAAGAGCAAGGAACCGCTGACGCTGGTGGTCAACCACCTCAAATCCAAGGGGTCAGGCTGCTACGAAAATGGCGATGGCAAGACAGAACCGGCCGACCTGCAGGGCAAGTGCACCGAGTTCCGGGTCTCTGCCGCCAAGGTGCTGGGTGAGGCGGTCAGCAAACTGCCGGGCCAGGTGCTGCTGGTTGGCGACTTCAACTCCTACGCCAAGGAAGATCCGATCCGGGTGCTGACCGACTACAACCCGGCCACCAGCGAGCGGAAGATCGTATCGGCCTCTCACACCTTTATCGGTGATCAGTCCTATGAACAGCTCGGTCGCGAAGTGACTCGCAGCTACGGCCTGATCGATCTCAACGTCAAATTCAACAAGGAGAAAGCCATCTCCTACAGCTACGACGGGGAGCTGGGCACCCTGGACTACGCCTTCGCCAACCCGGCGCTGGCCAGCAAGGTGGCAGGTGTCGCCGACTGGCATATCAACTCCTTCGAGAGCTCCCTGTTCGAATACGGCAGCCAGTACACCGGCACATTGCTCAAGTCTGACAACCCCTTCAGTGCCTCCGACCATGATCCCATCATCGTCGACCTGAGACTGGAGAGCGATGCCACCAAACCGGACACCTCCTCAGGCGGTGGTGCGCTGGGACTCGGCCTGCTAGCCCTGTTGCCACTGGCCTGGCGACGTCGCCGTTAACCACAGGCGCATTTGAATAGTGCAAGCAAAGCCCGCGACTCTCGCGGGCTTTTTCATTCAGGTCATTGGATTTACAAATGAAAGGCACGGACGTATGGAGAAAATAAATGATGGAGAAAAAAAAAAGGCCACCGCGATGCGGTGGCCTTATTGCTTCTTGTAAGAAGAATTTGGTGGAGCTACGCGGGATCGAACCGCGGACCTCTTGCATGCCATGCAAGCGCTCTCCCAGCTGAGCTATA
>NZ_JAAKSL010000013.1:0-138521 GCF_049173895.1 Aeromonas sp. 602200 | reverse complement strand
GTTAAAGAGCGACGCAACAGTTCGTTGCTGCGGGAGTGGAATTCTACTCAACCGCCTTCTCGAGTCAAGCCTTATTTTCAAAGGCTTTTCGAGGTTACCGACGAGGTTGTTTGCGTTGCCGCTTGCCCTGTCGATGTGGCGCATTATAGAGATCCAGCTCACATTGGCAAGGCTTTACCGCAATAAAATTGCAAAAAAGTGCAACTTTTTGGTTATTCATATCAACACACAACCTTTATACAGACTTATCCACAGCCAAGGGTAAAGTGAGGACGTTTTACACCGGATAAATGCCTTACAAGGGTACTGGCTTGGCATTCATCCACCATTGCCGCACTGTCGCGTCTAACGCGCAGCGCCCTCGACATCTTCTATATAAGAAGGCGTATGAGGCATATATAGAAGCGCTTATCCCAATCGAGCCTCTTTGACCCAGCACGCCATCAGCTCGCCAGCGGAAAGATCCCGGCAGCCCGATACATTCTGGCCAGCCCAGAGCGGAGAGAAGCCGCTGTCACCCCTCTTTTCGGCAGTGGCCCGCAGCGGTACCAGTGCACCACTGGCATAGGGGAAGTGAGGGACAAACTCCGAGAGCGGGCCCAGCTCCTTCATAAGACGGTTGACGATACCCCGCGCCGGGCGGCCACTGAACAGATTGGTCAGCGCCGTCTGCTGGCCTTGGGGTGAGTGAAGGATTGCGCGATGCAGCGCCGAGGTGGTCGCTTCATGGCAACAGAGAAAGGCAGTGCCCATCTGCACAGCGCTCGCCCCCATTTGCAGCGCGTTGGCTATCCCCTTGCCATCGACGATACCACCAGCGGCAATCACCGGCAGGTCGGTTGCCGCGAGGATCTGCGCCAACAGGGTCAGGGTGCTCTGCTGCAGCGCGAGATCCTCAGAGAGGAAATGACCGCGATGACCTCCCGCCTCCAATCCCTGAGCGATGATGGCATCGGCGCCGTGTTGAGCGAGCCATACGCCCTCCGCGACCGTAGTGGCGCTGGCAAATACCTTGGCCCCCGCATCCTTCACTTGGGCAAGCAGCTCGGGCGCGGGCAGGCCGAAGTGAAAGCTGACCACCGCCGGTCTGAACTCAGCCACCATGGCGGCATGCTCCTCATTGAAAGGTGCACGACTTGGCACCATCGTGACCGCTGGGGGAAGTATGCCGAACTCGATGTAGTAGGGAACAAGGCACTGCTGCCAGCGGGCCAGAGCAACGGGATCCGGTTCCCGTTGCCGATGGCAGAAGAAGTTGATGTTAAATGGCCCAAGGCCGCTGTGGGCAAGTCGCTCCAGTTCGCTGCGCAGCTCCGCTGGCGTGAGCATGGCGGCAGGCAAGGAGCCCAAGCCGCCCGCACGGGTCACGGCCAGCGCCAGCTCGCTACCCTGCACACCGGCCATCGGCGCCTGAATAATGGGATAACGCATCCCCAGTTCGCTAAAGAGGCTCATCCATTCACCCCTTTTGCAGCGTCCGCCGCCAGATGTGCGCGGGCCAGCGCAATGGCACCGTCGATGGCACTACGCGCCTGCGGGCTGTTCTGCCAGCAAGTCGAGCCCAGCATGCTGGCCACCAGCTGGACGATATGGGTGGTGTCGGCCTCGGCCAATCCGGCCAGGGTATGATAGCCCAGCTGTTCGAGCCGCCCGATAACGGGCGGCCCCACCCCTTTCACTCCGAGCAGCATTGCCCGCTCTTGTGGGGTAAACCGGTTATTGCCATCCATCTGTCAGACTCCTTTCTGATAACCGTGGTTAAACATCAGGCCCGCAAGGGGCCCGATGAAGAGAGTGGAGGCTTAACGCACGCTGCGCAGCAGGAAGTCCGGCTGACCACAGGAGCGGCGCTCGCGCTTTTGCATCTCGGCGGAGCAGGTGACCGCATCCGTCCCCTCTTTATTGACGCAGATGTAGATCTCCCGCAGGAAGCGGCCACCATCGGCGCAAGCCACCGTGATGTTGTCGGGGGCCAGCCACTGGTTGGCGCTCGCCAAATCGGCCTTGAGCTGGAAGCTGGTTTTGCGCAGCGGCTCTTCCGGGGATTGATAAGCCGCCGGGATCTTCACCTTCTGGCGCAAATCACTCGCCAGCTGATGGAAGGCCTGCTGGCTCAGGCCGGAGCAGGTGCCATGTTTCTCCCACTCATGGCGATAGAGGAAACGGCTGGGGTAGAGGTCGGCAAACTCGCTCTCCATATCGGGATCGAGCCGTTCGCGAGTGCAGTTGCTGGGGTAACCGCGATCGTACTGGGGCCAAAGACCATGCAGCACAAAGCCCAGCTTGCGGGAACACTGGTCCCGATCCGCCGGTTTGACGGCGCAGTGCTCGGGCGACCAGGAGAGCGCCATGGCGTAATAGTCAAACTCCCCCGCCTCCCCTTTGGCCTGCACGGCCGAGGAGAGCAACAAACCACCCGCCAACAGGGCAATCATCTTCTTCATCTATATATGTCCATTTCAACCAACTCGGGAATGGCTGCAATGCTCCCATATTCCAGCGCGCGGAAACAGTGGTCCCGCCAAGGCTTGCGACAAGGGTCAGACCACTTCGGGGTTTCACCGGATAATAACGAGGCGTAAGCTGGCATCCTGGCGCCGGGTGCGCCACCGCATCATTTCAAGCAACCACAGGATGTAACATGATCCGCAAGAATCCCTCCGGCCATCTGCCTGTCATCGACGAATCCGCCTATATCGACAAGACCGCCATCATCTGCGGCAAGGTGATCATCAAAGAGAATGTCTTTGTCGGCCCCTATGCGGTGATCCGTGCCGACGAGGTGGATGAGAGTGGAGATATGGAACCCATCGTCATCGGCGCCAACTCCAATATCCAGGACGGGGTGGTGATTCACTCCAAATCCGGCGCCGCCGTCACCATCGGCGAGTACACCTCCATCGCCCACCGCAGCATAGTCCACGGGCCGTGCGAAGTGGGGAACCGGGTCTTTATCGGCTTCAACAGCGTGCTGTTCAACTGCCATATCGGTGACGGTGCCGTGGTGCGTCACAACTCGGTGATCGATGGCTGCGATCTGCCGCCGGAGTTCTACGTCCCCTCCACCACCCGTATCAACCAGCAGAGCGATCTGACCCATATCCCGCGGGTTTCGGTAGATGCCGCCGAGTTCTCCGAGGACGTGGCCCACACCAATATCGATCTGGTCAAAGGGTACAAGGCGCTCTCCAACGAGTTCTGATCCTTTCTTTATTACCAGAGAACAAAACGGGCGCCGAGGCGCCCGTTGCTGTTTCTATCTCTACTTATATATGTGCTGGTCAGGAGCACCTCTTCAGGCTGATATGCCAGTTGGCACCGGATTGCACCTGATGCTTGGCGGCGAAGCTGTCCATGTTCAGCGCCACCGACACCTGCAGCAGACTGTTGAGGTAGACCAGCGGCTGACCTTCCGGCACATCGCCGAAGCTGCTGACGTAAGGGGCCTTGCCGTCATATTTGACCACATCCCCTTCACGGATCTTGATGCAGGCGTTATCCCCCTTGTTGATCCCCGCCTTGGTCAGCAAGGCATCGTCGATATTGGTCCAGACGTTGCCGTACTGCACATCGAGGATCGGGATGGTGCCCTTGAGGGTGCCATCTTTCTCTGCTACCGCAGGCTGATAGGGGATCTTCACTACCTCGGCGGGCAGCAGCGGGCCAACCTGCTCGTAGCTGATAGCGCCGGAGGCGAGCCGTGCGCCGGTATAGGCGTACACATCGCGGCCGTGGAAGGTGTAGGACTTCTCGGAACCCTTGAGGCGGTTGAGCTTCTCGTCGATCTGGCGCACCGCCTCGATGCCGAAGTGCTCGGCCACCAGGGTCAGGGTGCCGTTGTCCGGAGTCACGATGTAGTGACCGCTCCTGGTCTTGAGGACCACTGACTTGCGCTCGGTGCCGACACCGGGATCCACCACGCTGACAAACACTGTGCCCTTGGGCCAGTACTGCAGGGTCTGGTAGAGGCGGTAAGAAGCTTCCCAGATGTTGTAAGCCGGGATCTCGTGGGTCAGGTCATAGAGCGGCAGGGTGCGATCCACCCCGAAGGCGACCCCCTTCATGGCCGACACGGCGCCATCTTTGAGGCCGAAATCGGTCTGGATCACCAGCGCTTCGTTGGCGGCGGCGATGCCGCTTGCCAGCATGAGGGCGAGCGCTATGGCGCGGGGTGTGGTGCGAATATCCATATCTGAACTCCTGAATCATCTGAGGATAACGAAACGGCGACGGCCATTTAGACATCCAGACTGCCACCAATGGATTTTTTTGCAAGGGGTTTGCAACAAAGTGAGGGACGACTCGCAGAAATTGTGCTCGCAAAACGTCGGCGGCGGGGGTATCAAAGGCAGAATGGGAAAACGTTTACAATACAGGAGCTCAGCACCATGACACAACCCGTACCGGAGATGATGACCCTGCTGCTGGAGATTGGTGAACAGAGCAGTCAGCTCTGGCTGAGCCAGCCAGATGCGGCCCCGTCACACTACCCGCTGGCCTTTGGCACCCACGCCATCCAGCCCGGACCGTTTCGCAATGCGCCACCCCGCTCGAACTGGAGCGGGCCATCATGGTGGTGGAAGATGAGCTGATGCGCATCGCCCCACAGATCCCGCCCGGCTTGCAGCTGACCCTGCGCAGCCAGCCATCGCTGGCCGAAGCGCTGGGGGACAATGAACTCAGCCGGGATCTGGTGGAGCAAGCCTTTGGCCAGCTGGCCGCGATGGCGGAAGGGGATCCCCTCACCGCCAGCTTGCTGCCACGCGACGAGCACTTTGCCGCCGTGCTGCTGATCGTCAGGGAGTGGCTGCACCATCTGGCCAGCGAGAGCGTGCTGATCGTGGAGTAGTGTCATGGCTGATGCCCCTTGCACTGCCGACTCGCGGTAAAACAGAAGCGCGGCAACGAGGTCCTGCGCCACCGCCATGCGCGGCATGCAAAACCCGGAGCTATGCGCCCTTGCTCATCATCGCCTTCTGCCGCTCCCCCAGCTTCTGTTACCATCGCGGCCACGATCACTCATTGCATCGTGGCCGCAGGCCGCGATAACCCCGACTGGTGCCCCTATGTCCACAGCCTCCTTTGCCGAACTGGCCCTCTCCTCCCGCTTGCAGCAGACCCTGACCGAACTGGGCTATGCCGCACCGACCCCCATTCAGGCTCGCGCCATCCCGGTCATTCTGGCAGGGCGGGATCTGATGGCGGGGGCCCAGACCGGCACCGGCAAGACCGCAGCCTTTGTGCTGCCGCTGCTGGAGCAGTTGCTACAACAGCCACAAGCAGAGCCCCGCCCGATCCGTGCGCTGGTGCTGGTGCCGACCCGCGAGCTGGCGGTGCAGGTCGCCGAGAGTGTCGCGCGCTACGGGCAGGGCACAGCTCTCACCAGCACGCTGGTCTACGGCGGGGTGAGTATTGCGGCGCAGGTGGAGGCGCTTCAAGCCGGGGTGGATATCCTGATCGCCACCCCGGGCCGCCTGCTCGACCATCTGCGTCAGGGGGCCTTGAGCCTGGATAGCCTCCGCCATCTGGTGTTTGACGAGGCGGATCGCATGCTCGACATGGGCTTTATGGACGAGATCAAGGCGCTGCTCAAACAGATCCCGACGGATCGCCAAACCCTGCTCTTCTCCGCCACCTGCGACGACAACCTGTTTGCCTTGAGCAAGGTGCTGCTGCGTGACCCCGAGCTGATTGAAGTTGCGCCGCGCAACACCACGGCGGCCGAAGTGGAGCAGCGGGTTTATACGGTGGACAGAGATCGCAAGCTGGCACTGGTCGAACACATGCTGAAAGTGAAAGGGTGGGCACCGGCGCTGATCTTCAGCCGCACCCGCCAAGGGGCTGACAAGCTGGCCCAGCAGCTCGGCAAATCGGGCATCAATGCGCTGGCCTTCCACGGCGATCTGTCGCAAAGCGCACGTGAAAAAGTGCTGCTGGAGTTTCGCGCCGGCACCTTGCAGGCGCTGGTTGCCACCGACGTGGCGGCCCGCGGCCTCGATATCAGCGATCTCAACTATGTGATTAACCTCGAATTCCCGTTTGTGGCCGAGGATTACGTCCACCGTATCGGTCGCACCGGTCGCGCCGGCAACAAGGGGCTCGCCATTACCCTGTTCAGCCCGGAAGATGCGCCGCTATTGGAGAAGGTGGAAGCTGTGCTCGACACCCGCTTGCCCCAGCAGTGGTTTCCGGGCTTTGAGCCGGATCTCACCCGCTTCGAGCCCGAGCCGCGCCGCAACAGCAAGGCGGCCCAGAAGCAGCGCGCCAGAAAGCAGGCGCTCGCTGGCAACAAGAGTGGCAAGGGCAAGCGTTAAGCCTGCCCTGCGCCGCCAATAAAAAACGCCCGCACGGGCGTTTTTTGTTATCTGACAGGGGCCAGCTCTTGGCGAGTCACACCCTAGCGGGTCGCCAGCACCAGTGGCAGGGATCGCAAGATCTGCCGCTCCGCCAGGGTCGAGAGGATAAACATCACCATATAACCGAGCCCCAGCGCCACGATAATCGCCACCACGTTGGCGGTGAATTCGGCCACCAGATAGTAGGCAGCAACCAGCGCCACTATGCCAGCCAGCCGGATCAGCAAGCTCCGGGTAAAGTGACCGTGAGCCTTGATATAGGCGAGCTGATAGCCGTTGAGCATCATAAAGATAAAGAAGATCGAGAAGTGGAACAGTACAGGCACCGCCCCCACGTAGTCGGCGGGGAAGAACAGCAGCACCAGCGGCTTGCCCGCCAGCAGCATCAAGCCAAAGAAGGCCAGACTGACGATGGCGGAGAGACGGAAGATCCAGCGGCGAATAAGCCTGATCTGGCGATGATCGCCATTGCGCAGATTGACCGCCAGCTCCGGCAGCACAAAGCGGTAGATGGGGAAGACAAACAGGGTGGTCATATAGGTGAAGATGGGGCGCACCACCACCTGAAAATCCCCCAGCTCGTCGATGCTGAAGTGGCGGATGGTGAGCAGCACAGTGATGTAGATCATCAGGATACTGGCCCCCGCCTCCAGGGATGCGGTAAAGCTCTTCTTCACATAGCTCACCATCTCGGGGCCGAGCGCCACCTTGGCCAGCGGCTTGGTGGCGATGGCCCGACGACGCGAAACATACATATAACCGGCGATGGCGAGCGACGAGAAGGTCAGCCCGTAGAAGAGCGAAGCGAGCGCATCCATCTCGAGTCCAAAGTAGCAGGTCATAAACAGCAGACCGTTGGCCAGCGGCTCCAGCCAGGTGACCCGGTTGGAGAGCTCATACATCCGGTACATGGCCACCAGATTGGTGAAGTAGACCTTGAGCCCCAGCCCGAAGATAACCCCCACCAGTTGCAGATACTCCACCCGGATATGGAGCCCGTGCTTGATATAGGGGATCACCGCCCCCCAGGTGAGCAGCACGATGCCGATGAGGAAGTAGCGAAAGATATTGATGATGTCCCGATCGTTTTTGGTCTGGGAGTAGCTCACAACCATGGAGGAGCGAAAACCTGTCATCAGGATAAAGGAGAGGGAGATCAAATCGACCACGCTGTTGAACAGCGCCAGCTCCCCCTTGGCGACCCACTGCGCCAGCCACACCTTGAAGGCGAAGCCGATAACGATGCTGACCAGCGAGGCCCACATCCCGGTGATAAAGGCCTGCTTGAGGCGCGCGAGAGAGGCGTATTGCATAACGAAAATGGATAACTTTCAGGGAAAAGAGAGAGGGCCATCTTATGAAAGCCTCCCTCCCTTGAACAGCGTTAATGCCACGCACTCACAGCCACCAAAAAAACGCAAACGCAAAACGCCCGCTTATTTCCTGAAAGCGGGCGTTTTGTGGTGTGCCGTTATGGCTGCTGATTGCAGTGATGGCACGGCTTGCTGCCACTCTGTCACGCAACCCTTATGACTGCGGCACCGCCTTGATCAGCTCCTCGTAGTGATCAATCAGCTCGGGGCCGTACAGCGGCGAGTCGTGACCGCCGATCACCGTCTTGATCGGCAGCTTCATCGCCTTGAGCCGCTCGATGGTCTGCGGATAGGCCTTCACATTGGCAAAGCTCAGGTTGCCCAGCTTCTCCTTGAGGATGCAGTTGCCATAGAGCACCTGCTCGTCGGGGAAGTAGACAAAGATGCCGTCCGGCGTATGGGCCGGGCCCGCATAGAAGGCACGCACCTTGCCATCTTGCAGCTTGAAGTCGCCATCGTGCACCACGTTCGGCAGCACCAGCGGCAGATCCGGGTACTCCGGCAGCCCCTTGCGGGTAAAGGCGACAATCTCGGCCCAGTCGCTCTTCATCAGATCCCGGGTCTGGCGCGTCGCCACCACCTTGGCCCCGATGGACTTCCAGTAGGCGTTACCGCCCGCCCGGTCGGTGTGGTAGTTGGTGTTGATCACCTCCAGCACCGGCTTGCTGCTGACCCGTTTGATCAGCTTGTGCAGCTCGCGGGCGGTATCCGGCGTCCAGGTCGCCCCCACCACCGTCACCCCCTTGGCCCCGAAATAGACCATGGAGTTTTCCTTTACGTAGTAGTTGTCCTCCACCACATACACCGGGCCGCTCACCTGCTTGAGGGAGATCCCCGCCGCCCGCACGCTGCCACCCCAGAAACTCGCCATCAGCACCACGGCTCCGGCCAATGTGCACTTCATCCAACCTTTCATCATCTTGCTCCCTCGAACCAACCGCCCCCTAGCCACCCCTGTAGCAAGCCGGGCCTTTTAAGCAGTGGGCAGAAGATACGGGGGATTTGTGAGGGGAAAATGAGGCTGTGTGAAGAGAAGGTGAAGTCGGGGGGACGTCAGAAAAAATCAGGGGAAATCGGCGGCGAGCCACGACCAATATGGCGATTGACGGTGCGGGAAGTGGAGAAAGGTAAAGGCTCAAAACGAAACGACAACACAGATAGCAGCCCCTCACCCTAACCCTCTCCCGAGGGAGAGGGAATGGCCCGTGCCAATTCCAAACTCTCATCCCCACCCGAACCTCGTACGTAAAGCACAATCAGCGGAGCCTATTTGCTCCCTTCTCCCCTTGCGGGAGAAGGGCTGGGGATGAGGGGGGAGGTAACAATAAGCCACATAATGTAGGGTCGATTAGCGCAGCGTAATCGTCCGCATACCGCCACGTACCGAGTAATGGCAAGACCGACAGAAAACTCTGGATATCAGCGGTCTCTCGGCCGACATCCTATTTGCGATCGTTCGAATACGCTGCGCTATTCGAACCCACTGCTTGCGGTTATGCTAACCAAAAACACAATGTCGAACGATTCACAATATACGAAATGTATTTTTATCGTGAGGAATGAGAGGTATACGTGATTTTTTCAAAATGCCATTTATGTCAACAAGAAGCCGAACTACAGGAGTCTCACATATTCCCTCGATCATATTTCAAAAAAATAAAATCGGGGAGCGGCCAAGTATTGGAGATAACAATAGATAAGGATACTCCACCATCACTATCTAACTTTGACCCTAAAGAGCATTTACTTTGTTTTGAATGTGAGCAACACATTTCTAAAAAATATGAAGCGTACGGCACTCAAATATTCAGAAGGACACAAAACATTGAAAGAGAAAATCTTCATGTGAAAATAAAGAATTTTAACTACAATAAGTTTTATTTGTTCCTCATTTCTATTCTTTGGCGAGCATCTATTTCAACAATTGAACGATACCGCCATATTAACTTTGATGACAAAATGAATGCTAGGTTTGCAGCATGCCTTCTTAAAGAGTCAGTCAGGTTGTCACCATCTATAAAGCTAGACCACTTCTTTCGAGTAGCTATTTTCAGGTTAAAAGACTTCAGTAGACAACTGGATGATGACGTTATTAAACGCATTTTTATAGACCTAAATATAGTAAAGACTGAAGACATAAACGATGGAATAACTTATTTTTATGTAATAGATGGATGCTTAGTCATGATAAACCTAAATTGCCATGATGATATACATCAACAAAGAGTGATAAAAATAAAAAACCAGATGATAAATAAAACCATATTGAAAATTCCATTTATAAACATTTTCGATATTAAAGAGGTTGCAGAGACTATTGCTGTGTCTATTGAAAAACTCTCATCCCATCCTAATAGAACAAAATAAACCCCATAAAAAACACTTACTAATAGTCATATTAAAGCAAATAAAACCCACCCGTATAACGGGTGGGTTTTATTTCATTGTCACCAGACTAATCCTAGATATTTAATACCAAAAACAATCACCCCAACGGCGGCGTGCGTGGCGGCACCATACGCTTGCTGCCGGTGGACTCGAAGGCCGAGGCAAAGCGCAGCAGGTTGTTGTCGTCATAGGCGCGACCGGCGAAGGTCAGGCCTACCGGCATACTGATATCGGCCATCACGCCCATGGGGACGGTGACGGTCGGCACGCCGAGATGGCGAATGGCGAGGTTGCCGTTGGCAACCCAGATGCCATTGCTCCAGGCGATATCGGCGGAGGCCGGATTCACATCCGCATCAGCCGGGGCGACGTCGGCAACGGTGGGGAACAGCACGGCGTCGAGCTTGAGCCCGTCCATCCAGTCTTCCAGATCCAGCTTGCGGGTCTTCTCCAGACCGCGCAGGCCGTCCGGCACTGTGGGGATCTCGTCAAAGCGCTTGATGCCGCGCTTGGCCATATTGACGTACTCGTCCATGCCCGCCGCCAGATCGCCCTCGCGGTTCGGCAATGTGCCCGGATCGTGGGGGAAGATCTTCGGCCCATCGACATCGGCCAGCTTGTTGAGCTTGGGATCACCGTTGGCGCGCAGGAAGTCGTCGAACGCCCAGCCGGAGAGCTCCCACAGCTCGTCGTTGAGGAACTCCGGGCTCACGATGCCGCGATTGAACACGGTCGGCGCGCCGGGTCGGTCCCCTTCGCAGTTGGAGACCAGCGGGAAGTCCACTTCGATGACTTCTGCGCCAGCGGCTTCCAGCGCCTTGCGCGCATCTTCCCAGAGAGCGATCACGGTCTCGCGGGTATGGATGCGCTGACCGGTCGGGCCGCCGATACCGGGGTTTTCGCTGGTGCCGGCCAGTTCATCCTTGTTGATAAACATACGCGGCACGCCGAGGCGCTTACCCTTGAGGGCATCGGGCTTGGCAGCCAGATCCAGATAGGAGGCCGGACGGACCTCGGAAGCCTTGGGCAGCTGCACCCAGGGTTGCATGCGCCACAGATCGCCACGGGTGTCGGCATCGTCAGCCACCACTACGTCGAGCACTTCCAGCAGATCGGCCATGGTGCGGGCATAGGGCACCACCACATCCATGGTCGGAGTCAGCGGCCAGTTGCCGCGCACCGAGATGACACCACGGGACGGGGTATAGGCGCACAGGCCGTTGTTGGAGGCCGGGCCACGGCCGCTCGACCAGGTCTCTTCGGCCAGACCAAAGGCGGAGAAGCTGGCGGCGGTGGCGGTACCGGCACCGTTGGAGGAGCCGGAGGCAAACGGCGCGGTCAGGTAGTCGGCGTTGTAGGGGCTCTCGGCACGGCCATAGACGCCGCGCTGCATGCCGCCATTGGCCATCGGCGGCATATTGGTTTTGCCAAGGCAGATGGCACCGGCGGCGCGCAGGCGCTCAACGGTAAAGGCATCGCGCTGGGCCACCAGATCCTTGAAGGCCGGGCTGCCGGAGGCGGCGGTCAGCCCCTTGACCAGATAGCTGTCTTTGGCGGTGTAGGGGATGCCGTCGAGCGGGCTCAGGGTCTCGCCACGGGCACGGCGGGCATCGGAAGCCTCGGCTTCTTTCAGCGCATCGGGATTGGCGACCACCACGGCGTTGAGTTTGGTGGCAGTCTCGGGGCCGTTGTAGGCCTCGATCCGGGCCAGATAGGCCTTGACCAGTTCGACCGCTGTGGTGCGGCCTGATTCGAGCGCGGCACGCAGCTCGGCAATGGAAACCTCGGTCACTTCGATCATTTTGATCTCCTGTAAAAGGGTGACTGTTTGTCATGATGATCGCCGCATCAGCGCCTGCGACCATCACACCATCAAGAGATAAAACCCCACTGAGTGGGGTTTGGAATACTCACCGGAACCGGTTCTTATTTGCCGGAAGGGATCTGCTGGGTAATGCAGTGAATATTGCCACCGCCCAGCAGGATCTCGCGGGCCGGCACGCCGACCACGGTGTGCTCCGGGAAGATCTCTTCCAGAATGCGCTGGGCTTCACCATCGGTGGCGGCATCCAGCAGCGGATAGACGATGCGATCGTTGGTGATAAGGAAGTTCACATAGGAACCGGCCAGACGGCCTTCTGCCTCGCGCGGCACACCGGTACCGCTCTCGACACCGGCAGACTCCTCTTCAGTGCAGAACAGCGGGCCCGGCTGGGGCAGCTTCCACACTTTCAGCTTGCGACCCTTGGCATCGACCGCCGCTTCCAGCACCTTGAGGGCGGCCACGGAGCGGGCGTACTGGGGATCGTTCTGGTCGTCAGTCCAGTGCAGGGCCACTTCACCCGGACGCACGAAGCAGCACATGTTGTCGATGTGGCCGTCGGTTTCGTCCATGTAGACGCCTTCGTCCAGCCAGATAAAGCTGGTGACGCCCAGATAGTCGCGCAGGTGAGCTTCGATCTGCGCTTTGGTCAGGTGCGGGTTGCGGTTTTCGTTGAGCAGGCACTCGGCGGTGGTCAGGCAGGTACCTTCGCCATCGACGTGGATGGAGCCCCCTTCCAGAATCAGCGGCGCATCGTAGCGAGCCATGCCGTGCTGGGCCAGCATCTGGGCTGCGACCTCTTCATCCTGATTCCACGGGTAGTAGAGACCGCCCTTGTGACCGCCCCAGGCGTTGAAGCCCCAATCCACCCCACGGCACTCGCCGGCCGCGTTGGTAACGATGGTCGGGCCGGTATCGCGGGCCCAGCAGTCATCGCTGTTCATTTCGACCAGAGTGACGTGAGCGGGCATGATGGCGCGAGCCTGCTCCATAAACTGGGCCGGTACCCCCATAAAGACTGGGGTGGCGCCACCGATGGCATCCGCCACCTTGGCGAAGGTCTCTTGCGCGAAGCGACCGGCTACGCGCCAGTTGTCCGGGCGAAACGGCCAGATCATCCAGACGGCCTGCTGGTGCGCCCACTCGGCGGGCATGGTGAAGCCGTCGGCGGCCGGCGTGGAGTTAATGGTCTTGATGCTCATCGCAAGGCTCCTTGCATGGATTGAGGCCCCCATTTACGCCAGATGCGGCGCGGGAACCCGGAAAAATAACAGTGGGTCGCAGAGTAAGACGTTGCGCCCCCATCCATCAAATGAATAGGATGGATTGTCCCATAAACACGGCGAATAATCCCCTCATGAAACTGCACCAGCTCGACCTCAATCTGCTGCTCGCGTTTGACGCCCTGATGACGCAGGGCAGCGTCACCCGCGCAGCCGAAGCGCTCTTTATCAGCCAGCCCGCCATGAGCCACTCCCTTAACCGGTTGCGCACCTTTCTCGGCGACCCGCTTTTGGTACGCACCCCGCAGGGGATGCTGCCGACCCCGCGCGCCCAGCGGCTGCACCTCGGGGTGCAGCAGGCGCTGCGGCTGCTGGAGCAGCAGCTCACCGAGGAAGAAGAGTTCGAGCCGAGCCAGTCGAAGCGGCGCTTCGTGCTCTGCACCACAGATTACGTGGAGTGCGTGCTGATCCCGCCGCTTATTCAGCGGCTCAGACGGCTAGCGCCGGGGGTCACCATCGAGATCCGCATCCTGCGCGACACCCTGCCCGAAGCCGAGCTGGCGAGCGGCGAGATCGATCTGGTGCTGGGGTTTGACGAGTACATGCAGGTGCCGGGGTATCTCGGCAAAGAGACCTGGCTCACCGAACCGCTGGCCGGACTGGTGCGCGCCGATCTGCCCATTGCCAAATCGGCACCCACCGGCGCCGAGGATGACCCCTCCCAGTGGCAGGAGCGCATCACCCTGCCGCAGCTCATCGCTATGCCCCACGTGTTCCACTCGCCGCTGGGCACCTCGGAGGCGAGCCTCGACCGCTATCTGAAGAGTCAGGGCTTTAGCCGCACCATCTCGGTCAACAGCCAGAGCTATATGTCCGCCGCCGCCATCGTCAGCCAGAGCGATCACCTCTTGGTGCTGCCCAGCATGGTGGCCGAGCTGCTCGCCACCCACTGGCCGCTGAAAAGCCTGCCGCTGCCCGAAGACGTGCCGGATTACCACCTCAACTGCGTCTGGCATCCCGTGCATGCGCAGCAACCGGCGCTGGTATGGCTGAAAGATTTGATGAAAGAGCTGGTGGGGCCGAGGTAAGACCGCAGCGTCTGGCAACAAAGGTTGATCGAAAAGCCCGGCAAGGGCTGAGACCAGAAACAACAGTGGCTCCCGAGGGAGCCACTGTTGTTTCTGCAGTATCGCGTTACGCCCGCAAGGCCCGCATCAGCTGGGCGACCACGTCGTCGAGCAGGGGGCGATCGGGGCGGCACTGGGCGAAGGTGACCAACCCTTGCAGGTTGATCAGCAGCAGGGCGGTGAGGGTGTGGATATTGCTATCCGGGGCCAGTTCACCCTTGGCCTGCGCCTGTGTCAGCAACTCAGCCAGATCCTGCTCCAGCTCGCCATAGATACCCTTGACCCGCTGGGTCAGCTCCTCATCCTGCTCGCTCAGCTCCATCATGGTGCGGGTCACCAGACAGGAGCCGCAGAGCGCCTCCCCCACAATCCGGTCGAGATAGGCAGCAAGGCCCGCCAGCGGGCTCGGGTTGTCGAGCAGGGAGCGGCGCAGGGTGCGTTTGCCCTCGACATAGTGATCCACCGCAGCCAGCAGCAGGCCGCGCTTGTTGCCAAAGGCGCCGTAAATGCTGCCCGGGTGCAGGCCGGTGGCAGCCACCAGCTCCTGCATGGTGGTCTTGGCATATCCCTTGGCGCGAAACGCTTCCATGGCATTTCGCAGTACCTCGTCCCGATCAAACTCGGCTATGCGCATGGTTCCTCCCGTGGGAAATGGTTCACCGGCAAGGGGCAACAGGGCCCGCCGATAAAGAGTGGCTGGAAAGGGCGGCAAGTTTACCCCAGCAGCCCGCTCGGGCCAACCTTCTTGAACGCGCATTCAAAAAAAGCTTGCGCCCGACGCAAAAAACGTCTTGAATGCACGTTCAAGAATAACCCGTTCAGGACAACCTATCATGAATACCCTGTTTCAGCCGTATCGACTCAATGACACTCTGACCCTGGCCAACCGTTTCATGATGGCCCCGCTCACCCGCTGCATGGCAGGCCCAGGTCTGGTGCCGACCGAGCAGATGGCTGCCTATTACGGCCGCCGCGCCGACATCGGCCTGATTGTTTCCGAGGCCGTCATCATCCGCCCCGACGCGCAGGGCTACCCCAATACCCCGGGCCTCTTCACCCAGGCGCAGATCGATGGCTGGAAGAGAGTGACCAGCGCCGTGCACGCCAAGGGCGGCAAGATCTTCGCCCAGCTGTGGCACGTCGGCCGCCTCTCCCACCCCTTCTTCCATCAGGCTGAAGTGTTGGCCCCCTCCGCCGTGGCACACGAGGGCACTGTGCCCCGCATGCGCGAGCTGACCTATCAGGTGCCGCGCGCCCTGACCGAGGCCGAAATCGCCCAGCTGGTGCTGGATTACGCCCAAGCCGCAGCCAACGCCATCGAGGCGGGCTTTGACGGGGTGGAGATCCACGGTGCCAACGGCTACCTGATCGACCAGTTCCTGCACCACTCCACCAACCTGCGCAGCGACAACTATGGTGGCAGCCCGGAAAAGATGAGCCGCTTCGCGCTGGAAGTGGTCGATGCCATCAGCGCCCGCATCGGCGGTGATCGGGTTGGTATTCGCCTCTCCCCGGGTGCCTATGTCCATCTGGCGGGCAGCCCGGAAGATCGCGCCGTGTTCGACTATCTGCTGGGCAAGCTGAACGATCGCCCGCTGGCCTATATCCACCTCGGCATCTTCGATGACAACCTCACCTTCGATTATCTGGGTGGCCGTGCCTCCGACTATCTGCGTGCCCACTACAAGGGCAATCTGGTCGGGGTGGGTAACTACGACGCCGAGCGCGCCGCTGCGGCCATCGAGGCTAACCGCTTCGATCTGGTGGCCATCGGTCGTCCACTTATCGCCAACCCGGACTATCTCGCCAAGGTGAAGAAGGGTGAAGCGCTGGTGCCCTACGCCGACACCATGCTGGCCGAGCTGGTATAACCACGAAGCCATCGCCAGACGACAGGCAATAAAAAACGAGGGGAGCTGTTGCTCCCCTCGTGCTATTTGGCTGGCGTTATAACCCTGATTAGTTTGTTCCGCTAATCAGTTGGTTCTGGACTCAGTTTGTTCTAAACAGAGCCTCAATAGAGAGCCCCTGGCTCAGCAGGATCTCCCGCAGACGGCGCAGCCCCTCCACCTGGATCTGGCGTACCCGCTCGCGGGTCAGGCCAATCTCGGCCCCCACATCCTCGAGGGTGGCGGGCTCGTAACCCAGCAGACCGAAACGACGGGCCAGCACTTCCCGCTGCTTGGGATTGAGCTCCTCCAGCCAGTGCACGATGCTGCTACGCATATCATCTTCCTGTGACTCCAGCTCAGGCCCCATGCCGCGCTCGTCGGAGAGCACATCCAGCAGCGCCTTGTCGCGATCGCCGCCGATGGGGGTGTCCACCGAGGTGATCTTCTCGTTGAGCTTGAGCATGCGGTTCACATCATCCACCGAACGATCCAGCGCGAAGGCGATATCCTCGGCGGTCGGCTCGTGATCGAGACGGTGAGAGAGTTCGCGCGCGGTGCGCAGGTAAACGTTTAACTCTTTGACCACATGAATGGGCAGACGGATAGTGCGGGTCTGGTTCATGATGGCCCGCTCTATGGTCTGGCGGATCCACCAGGTGGCATAGGTAGAGAAACGGAAGCCCCGCTCGGGGTCGAACTTCTCGACCGCGCGGATAAGACCGAGGTTGCCCTCTTCGATAAGATCCAGCAGCACCAGGCCGCGGTTGTTGTAACGACGGGCGATTTTCACCACCAGTCGCAGGTTGGACTCGATCATGCGCTTGCGGGCGGCTTTGTCACCCCGCAAGGCACGACGGGCGTAGTAGACTTCCTCTTCGGCAGTGAGCAGCGGGGAGAAACCTATCTCCCCCAGATAGAGTTGCGTGGCATCCATCACCTTGTTCAGCTCAGGTGCCAGCAACTCATCGGAGATAGTCTCGTCCGCCTCGGCGGCTACCTCCTGCAGCTCTTCTACCTCGTGAGATTCGGGTTCAGCGTCAAACTCTAACTCTGCATCCTGCATTACCAGTTGTTCTTGGCTCATGGTGTGTCTCCCTGACGTTACCAGAGTAAGACGGTCTCTCTGGGGTTAACGCTTTGGCAAATAGCTCATCGGATTGATCGACTTGCCTCTGTACCGGATCTCGAAATGCAATCGCACATCCGGCGCGTCCGTGCTACCCATGTTGGCAATGACCGAGCCCCCCTTGACGCTGTCCCCTTCCTTCACCCGCAACTCGTCGTTGTGTGCGTAAGCGGAGAGATAGTCATCATCATGCTTGAGGATAATCAGCTTGCCGTACCCCCTTAAAGCACTGCCAGCGTATACCACTTTACCGCTGCTGGCGGCGTAGACGGGTTGCCCCTTCTGGCCGGCTATGTCGATCCCCTTGTTACCCTGTTCTGCAACAGAGAACCCCTCGACAATCCGGCCTTTTGCGGGCCAGTGCCAAGCAAGTCTCGACTGGGAGTTGTTTATTTTTTGTTCTTTGGACTGAGCGTATTCCTTCGGTGCTGCCGGAGCAACGGATTTCTGAGAGATGAACGGCGTGGTCTGACCAGATCCACTCGGCTCGGCCAACGGACGCGGACCGCTGCTCGGACGGCTCACGGCCACCGGGGTCACGGTTGCCGGACGAGTCGCAGCCACCATCTGGGTCGAACCGCCGCCTGCGGTCTGGACATTGAGCACCTGACCCGGTTGCAGCGCATAGGGGGCGCTCAGGTTGTTGCTCTGGGCCAGCGCCTGCGGTGTCATGCCGAACTGGCGGCCGATGCTGCTCAGGGTATCGCCGCGGCGCACCTCATAGGTACCGGCACTGCGGCTGCTGCCAACACTGGCGCTGGAACCATCGAGTCGCAGTCGCTGCCCCGGATAGATGTTGTAGGGCGGGCTGATGTTGTTGAGGCTGGCCAGCGACGGCACATCGTTGCCGGAGTTGAAGGCGATGGAGTAGAGGGTATCGCCCCGTTTCACCACATAGCTGCCGCCCTGAATGGGGGCGCTGACCTGGGCACCGCTTTGGCGAGCCGGAATGGTCGAGACAAACTGCCCCTCATCAACACCATCTACCGGAGCTGCATTTTTACTGGAGGAGCAGGCAAGCAGCAGCCATGACAACACCACGACACTGCTTCCTTGCCAAATACGCGAACGCATAATGGATCCTTAACGACTAAACCAGAAATAGGCCACCACGGCCAGACCAATACAGAGCCAACCGAGCACATCTACGTAGTGCATCAGTTTGCGTTCCATCTTCTCGCCACCCCAGCGCATCAGGCCCGCAACCAGGAAAAAGCGCATGCCACGACCGATGAGGGAGGTGATGATGAAGGGCAGCAGAGCCATTTGCAACAACCCTGCCGTCACGGTAAACACCTTGTAGGGGATAGGGGTGAAGCTGGCAATGAAAATGACCCAGATCCCCCACTGCTCAAACCAGTTGCGAGCAATCTCGATCTTGTCCTGATAGCCCACAGACTCCACCAGTGGCAGCACGACCGGATCCCACAGCGCATAGCCAAGGGCATAGCCAAACAGGGCGCCCAGCACAGAGAAGAGGGTAGCCAGCGTGGCGTAGTGCCACGCCTTGTGGGGCTTGGCGAGCGCCATCGGCGCCAGCATCACATCCACCGGGATCGGCCAGAATACCGACTCGATGAAAGCGGTGATGGAGAGATACCAGGGGGCATGCTTGTGGCGAGCCCACTGCATCACCAGTACGTACAAACGGGAAAACAACTTCACTCAACATCTCCGTCAATCAGGGGAACAAAACGTACCGGCTCCAGAATACGGCTGGTCAGCTGGGATCCGGATCGTTCGATCAGTTGCAGGGTCTGCTGGCTGTCACCCACGGGCAACACCAGTCGACCCCCTTCGGCCAGCTGATCGGTCAGTGCCGTCGGGATCTCGCTCGCCGCGGCCGTCACCAGAATGGCGTCATAAGGTCCCTTGTTGGGCCACCCCAGCCAGCCGTTGCCGTGCTTGGCCGAGACATTGTGCAGATCGAGCTGGCGCAGTCGGCGTCTGGCCTGGAACTGCAGCGACTTGATCCGCTCCACGGTATACACATGCTCCACCAGATGGGCGAGGATCGCCGTCTGGTAGCCAGAGCCAGTGCCAATCTCCAGCACATGGGCCGGATTGTTTTGCATCAGCAACTCGGTCATTCGCGCCACCATATAGGGCTGCGAAATGGTCTGGCCGTGGCCAATGGGCAGGGCGGTGTTATCCCACGCCTTGTGCGCCATGGCCTCGTCCACGAACAGCTGGCGCGGCACTTTCGCGATGGTCGCCAGCACGCGAAAATCGCGAATATCCTGCGCAATGAGCTGATTTAACAGGCGCTGTACTATCACACCACCCTCATCCCTGCAGATCTAACCAGGCCCCCAGACCGGCGAGACTGTCATAGGCAGTCATATCGATGGTCAGGGGGGTAATCGAGACATAGCCCTGCTCGATGGCAGCAAAATCGGTACCGTCACCTGCATCCTGCTGGCTACCGGGGGGACCGATCCAGTAGATGGGCTGGCCACGGGGATCCTCGGTGCAGATCACCGACTCCGCCCGGTGGCGATTGCCAAGGCGGGTGGTCTTGATCCCCTTAATCTGCTCGAGGGGCAAGTCCGGCACGTTGACGTTGAGGATCTGATCGGCAGGCAGGGGGTGTTTCATCAGCCCCTTCACCAGCAGGGCCGCATAGTGGGCCGCCGTGGCGAAGTGGGTCTTGCCTACCAGCGAGATGGCGATGGAGGGGTAGCCAAGATGGCGCCCCTCGGTGGCCGCGGCGACCGTGCCCGAGTAGATGACATCATCCCCCAGGTTGGCTCCGTGGTTGATGCCGGCCACCACCATGTCGGGTTCAGGGCGCACCAGCTCGTTGACCGCCAGATGCACGCAGTCGGTCGGCGTCCCCTTCACCGCATAGCTCTCGCACCCATTAAAGCCGTTTTCTGCAATGCGGGTAACCCGCAGCGGTACTTCCAGCGTCAGCGAGTGACTCGCGCCGCTGCGGTTGCGATCCGGCGCAACCACAATGACCTCGCCGCAGGCGCGCAGCGCCTCGCTGAGGGCACGAATGCCCTCGGCATGCACACCATCATCATTACTGACCAGAATTCGCATCGGTCTGATTCCTGAAACCGTGATCGGCCTCTTCGGCCTGCATTAACTCGCGCACCACGCTGGTGGCAAACGCGCCCGCCGGCAGGAAGAAGGAGAGGGTCAGCGCCTCGCCATCCAGCTGCCAGCTCATCTGCTCCGGCTTGAGCAGCAGGGGGCGCCTGTCCTGATCCAGCCCGGCTTTCTCCAGCCCGTCACACCAATCGCTGTAAGGAGCCAACACGCCCTGTTCGAACTCGGCAGCGGCGCCCTGACTGACCAGGCGGCCACGGCCCCACTGGGGGGCGGTGAGCTGCACGTCGCCGGAGGCAAGACGCGCTTCCAGCTCGGGGGTCACGCTCTCTTCGCTGAAGATGGAGTGGCTGCCCTTGAGCATCACGCAATCACCGGCCAGCAGCTGATGAGCCAGCCCCTGCTCGATACGGGCGCTGACAATGGCGTTGAACAGCATGCTGCGGGCGGCAGAGAGGTAGAGGGAGCGCTTGTTGCGATCCTTGATCCGCTTGCCGGCAAACATCGCCTTGGCCGCTTCCAGGTTGTTGCCATCGCGGCCAAAACGCTGCTCACCATAGTAATTGGGCACGCCCTGAGTGGCGATGGCCTGCAGGCGCGCTTCCAGCCCGTCGGCCTGTTCCAGACCGGTGAGACGCAGGGTGAAGTGGTTGCCCTTGAGGTAGCCAACCCGCAATTTGCGGTTGTGACGCCTGGCTTGCAGGATCTGGATGCTGTCGCTCTCGATAACCGACAGGTCCGGTTCGGCCTTGCCCGGCAGGTGAATGCCGAACCACTGCTCGGTCACCGCGTGGCGATCTTTCAGGCCCGCCCAGGTCACCGCATTGCGGTTGACCCCGGCCGCATCGGCCAGCAGACCCGCCACCCAGGCGGTGTTCTCGCCGGTTTTGCGCACCCGGACGAAGATATGCTCCCCTTCACCGCAAGGCTCAAACCCGAGATCTTCATTGACCACGAAATCGGCGGCCTCGGCCTTGAGGATACCGCGGGCAGTGGGCGCCCCGTGCAGATAGGCAAGTTGTTCCAGCATTATTGTTTCACCAGTAGGACGACGGCTTCGGTGGCGATCCCTTCCTTGCGCCCCGTAAACCCAAGCTGTTCGGTGGTGGTCGCCTTGACGTTCACCCGGTTCAAATCACATTGCAGATCGGCGGCCAGCACGGCGCACATGGCGTCGATATGGGGCGCCATTTTGGGGGCTTGGGCGATGATGGTCACATCCAGGTTGCCGATGGCATAACCCGCCTTCTGTACACGGGCAAAGACATCCCGCAGCAGAATGCGACTGTCGATCCCCTTGAATTCGGCAGCGGTATCGGGGAAGTGGCGACCGATGTCACCGGCACCGATGGCCCCCAGCAGGGCATCGCTCACCGCGTGCAGCACCACATCGCCGTCGGAGTGGGCAACCAGCCCCAGCTCGTAGGGAACCGGCACGCCACCCAGCATGCAGGGGCCAACACCACCAAATTTATGGACATCAAAACCATGACCAATGCGCATCATCAGCGGCAACCTCCCAACATGCTGAAACCAACCCCATCAATTTTGTGTACGTCCACACCATGTCCAATCCGGATCATGCTAACTCCTTGTTCGGGCCTGTTTGTTCGAGACGCTCTGCTCTGAACGGTCTGTTATGACTGAGGGGCTTATGCCTGCTGGCTTAAAAACAGCCCCGCCAGCGACAAGTCTTCCGGCCGGGTCACTTTGATATTGTCGGCGCGCCCCTCCACCATCCGCACCGTGAATCCGGCCCGCTCCATGGCGGAGGCCTCGTCGGTGATGGTGGCGCCCAGCAGCAGCCCCTCTTCCAGTGCCCGCTTCAGGGCACGGGTCGGGAACATCTGCGGCGTCAGGGCATGCCAGAGCTGCTCGCGCTCGACGGTGGCGATGATATTGCCCTCCCCATCGGAGCGCTTCATGGTATCGCGCACCCGACTGCCGAGAATGGCGCCGCCACAGCCCATGGCCGCAACAATCAGCGCATCGAGATCGCCGTGAGTCAGGCAGGGACGGGCCGCATCGTGCACCAGCACCCACTCCCCTTGCGCCACATGGAGGCCATTGAGGACGGAGAAGGCGCGCTCGGCGCCTCCCTCTACCCGCACAATCCGCGGGTCGGCCGCCACGGGCAGGGCCTCGAACCAGCGATCATGGGGCGCCAGCGCCACGATCACCTGGGCGATGGCCGGGTGGGAGAGCAGCCGCTCCAGGGTATGTTCGAGAATGGTTTTACCCGCCAGTTGCAGGTACTGCTTGGGGCAATCGGCCCCCATCCGGCTGCCGATACCGGCGGCAGGGACGATCGCCGTCAGGCCGGATACCCGGCTGGCATCAGTCATCGTAGGGCTCATCGTCCGGCGCTGTCTCTTTGTCTTTCTCTTTGGGGATGATCCGGTAGAAGGTCTCCCCCTGCTTGATGTAACCCAGATCGTTGCGCGACAACTCCTCGATGGCCTCGAGGCCAGAGGTGAGATCATCTATCTCGCGGTAAATGAGGTCGTTACGATCCTTGAGAGTCTGGTTGTCCCGCTGTTGCTGCGAGATGGCCTCCGACAGGTTCTGATAATCGGATAGCCCGTTCTTCCCCAGCCAGAGGTCATATTGCAGTCCCCCCAGCAGGAGGATCAGGATCAGGGTGAATAGCCGCATGCACTAGGTCTCCTTCAGGCGGCCTAGTGTCCCATATTCGGTGCCAAGACAAAAGAAAGCGAGCACCCGGGAGCCACCGGCCGAACATAAAAAAGTGCCCAAGAGTGAATCAGATAGCACAAAGCCCCGCCAAACCGGTGCAAGGATGGCCAACCAGGGCGCTCCTTGTCCGGGGGCGGGGCTCTCAATCAGAAAGCGGTAAGGGGGATCAGTTCACCGCGACCGGCTCTCCCGCGCTCTCGGCCGGAGTGTTGTACTCCTCCTCGGCATCGCGGAAACGCTCCAGCATCGCTTTTGAGGGCGCTTCGCCCAGCAGACTGCCCACCACGATGGCCAGCAGTGCGAACAGGAAGCCCGGGATGATCTCATACAGCCCCAGCCAGCCGAACTGCTTCCAGACGATGACGGTGATGGCACCGACCAGCATGCCCGCCAGCGCGCCGTTGCGGGTCATTCGCGGCCAGAGCACCGAGAGCAGCACCACGGGGCCAAAGGCGGCACCGAAACCGGCCCAGGCGTAGCTCACCAGCCCCAGCACCCGGTTTTCCGGATTCATGGCAACGGCGATGGCAATCACCGCGATCAGCAGCACCATCAGGCGACCCACCCACACCAGCTCACGCTGGGAGGCGTTCTTGCGCAGGAACGGCTTGTAGAGATCCTCTGTGATGGCGCTGGAGCAGACCAGTAATTGACAACTTAGAGTGCTCATTACCGCCGCCAGAATGGCGGAGAGCAGCACCCCGGCGATCCAGGGGTTGAACAGGATCTTGGAGAGCTCGATAAAGACCCGTTCCGGGTTGCCGGTCACTCCAGCCGCCGCTTCCGGGAAGCGGGCGAAGTAGGCCAGCCCGAAGAAGCCGATGGCCACCGCGCCTGCGAGGCAGAACACCATCCAGGTCATGCTGATACGGCGGGCATTGGCCATGGAGTGGTGGGAATCCGCCGCCATGAAACGGGCCAGAATGTGGGGCTGACCGAAGTAACCAAGGCCCCAAGCCATCAGCGAGATGATGGCGATCACATCCAGATTCTTGAACATGTCGAGGTTGGTAGCGCTCTTGGCGGCCACCTCGATCATGGCGCTATCCACCCCACCGACGGCGATGATGACGAAGACCGGGGTCAGGATCAGGGCGAAGATCATCAGGGTCGCCTGCACCGTGTCGGTCCAACTCACCGCGAGGAAGCCGCCGAAGAAGGTGTAAGTGATGGTGGCGGCGGCACCGACCCAAAGGGCGGTGTTGTAATCCATGCCGAAGGTGCTCTCGAACAGACGGGCACCGGCCACCACGCCGGAGGCGCAATAGATGGTGAAGAAGAGCAGGATCACCAGCGCCGAGAGAATGCGCAGCACCTTGCTGTGATCTTCAAAGCGATAGGTGAAATAGTCCGGCAGGGTCAGGGCGTTGCGGTTCTTCTCGGTATGTACCCGCAGGCGACCCGCTACCCAGCGCCAGTTGAGGTAGGCGCCGATCACCAGACCGATGGCGATCCAGCTCTCGGAGATGCCGCTGACGAAGACAGCGCCGGGCAGGCCCATCAGCAGCCAGCCGCTCATGTCGGAGGCGCCGGCAGAGAGAGCGGTAACCCAGCTTCCCATCCGGCGGCCGCCCAGAATGTAGTCATCAAAGTTGCGGGTGGCGCGATAGGCGACGAAGCCGATCAACACCATTCCGAGGATATACACCAGGAAGGTGATTAACATGGGTGTGCTAGCTGTCATGCAAAACTCCGTTTTGTGTCATTTTCTGCCCGCTCTGGTGACGGGCTCATCCCTAAAAAACCGGCCTAGCTTAATCAGCCGTTCGCGCCAGCTCAACCACTTTTAACAAACACAAAACACAATAAAAACCTTTGCGCATCAAATCATCTGCCGCATCAAGAGGATGGCGCCAGATTTCCTGCCGTGGCCGTGACGGCCATATCGTCGCAACGGCGACTATTGAGCGTTATGTTTTCACATTTTGTTACTATCCATTTTTTACAAGCCGGCGCCCCGCTCCTACACTCCCCGCCCTGTCTCATCACTCCAGTCAGAGGTCGGCACCATGTCATCTCATCTGTCACACCTGCGAACCCTCGCCCGCCGCCTTCATCCGGTGGAGGAGTCGGGTCATCTCATCCGACGGGCCAAGTATGTGGGGCGTCTCTGGCTCAATCCTGGCGCCCGCGCCCTCTATCGCCAGCAGCAGGAGCAACCGCTGCTGGCGCAGGCGATCAGCCGCTTCCCCGATATTCTGGAAAAGCCGATCCACCCCTATCGCCACAAGGGGCTCCGCAAGCGCCTGCGAGCCGGGCTTATCAGCAGCCACTACCAGCAGCTGGCTCGCCAGCTGCCCAAGGCGCAACAGCTGGCAATCTACAGCGGGCGCGGCCTGCTGCTGGCCCAGTGGCAGAGCGACAAGCTGACGGCCCCGCTGACCCTGCAACTGGATTACCAAACCCACATGGGCAAAGAGGGGGAGATGAGCCTGACCCTCAAGCTGGGTGACGCTGCGCTCTATTACATGGCCCTCAATCTGCGCCCCGCGCCGAACCCGACCCTCGAGATCTGTTCGCTGCAGGGCGGCAAGGGGCAGAGCGAGGAGATCAAGCAGGTCACCAAGGCGTGCGGCGGACTGCGCCCCATGTCCCTGCTGGTCTATATGGCCGCCGAGCTGGCCCGGGGGCTGGCGTGCAAGAGCCTGCTCGGGATCCGCACCCAAAGCCACGTCTATCAGAGCAGCAAGCGCACCGCCGATCGGGTCAAGTTCGATCTCGACGGCTTGTGGCAGGAGCATCAGGGCAGCGTGCAGGATGAACTCTGGATGAGCCTGCCGCTGGAGGTGCCCCGCAAGACGCTGGAGGAGATCCCCTCCCGCAAGCGGGCCAGCTACAAGGCGCGCTACCAGCTGCTCGATCAGCTCGGCAGCGAGCTGCAGGCAAATCTGCTGCGAAGCTGAGTCAACGCAGCAGAAACACAAAGGGCGAACAGCATGCTGTTCGCCCTTTGTCATGACGGGGATTTGCCCTTAGCGGTTGATCGCCATCGGCATGCCGTTGCGCTGCTCCAGCGCCTGCTTCACCAGTTGGGAGTCGCTGTCGGCGTGGGCAATGAAGCGGGTCACCGCCGGGGTCATCGGCAGCGGTGCCGGCAGCTTGGAGTTGAACTCCTCTTCGCTGCGCGACAGCGGCTGGTGTACTTCCAGATAGCGGACGCCGTTGGGCTCGAGAGAGGCCTTGATCGGCTGGTTAACGAACTGGACGCGGGTACCGACCGGCACCTGCTTGAACAGGTACTCGATATCGTCGTTACGCAGCCGCACACAGCCGTGACTCACCCGCAGACCGATACCGAAGTTGGCATTGGTGCCGTGGATGGCGTACATCTTGCCGATATAGAGTGCAAACAGCCCCATGGGGTTGTCCGGGCCGGCCGGCCATACCGCTGGCAGGCTCTCGCCACGGGCGGCATATTCGGCATGCATCTTGGCAGTCGGGGTCCAGGTCGGGCCCGCTTTCTTGCGCTGCACGCTGGTCACCCAGTTTTCCGGGGTGTCGGTGCCGAGCTGGCCGATGCCGATGGGCAACACTTCTACCACCTTCTTGCCTTTCGGGTAGTAGTAGAGGCGCATCTCGGCCACGTTCAGCACAATGCCTTCACGAGGGGCATCCGGCAGGATGAGTTGCTGGGGGATCACCAGCTTCTCGCCGGTCTGTACCAACAGGGGATCCGCATCGGGGTTGGCCTCTATCATGTTGGTCAGCCCCAGCTGGAATTTGGCAGCAATGGCCTCCAGCGGCTGGCCATTCTCTTCGGCCGGAACCACATATTCCAGATTTTCCCCCACCAGACGGCTGTTGGCCGCAGGCAGAGCATATTCAACAGCGAAAACCGGCGCAGCGGTCAGCAGCAGGCTGTAGCAGAGTGTTGCCACACTATTGCGAAGGAGCTTCATAACTTTCCCATGATAATGACTGAATTGACATCTCTGAGCTGACGGCTGATCAGCAGAAGATCAGGGGCGCGAAGAGAAGGCCGCCATTTTTCTCCTCTGCTGACCAAATATCAACTGACAAGTGGTGACGGGTCGATGATTAATATGCGGATTATCCAACGCCCTCGACTCGCCCTCTCCCCCTGTTTATCCCCGTTGCCAGAGGCGCATATCATAACCTGTGGGAGATTGATGCAACCGCAGATGAAATTGCTCAATGATAGCGAAGATATGGTCGAAAATATCGGCTTGGATCCCTTCGTAATCAGCCCATGCGGTGGTCGCGGTAAAACAGTAAATTTCCAGCGGCAAACCGTCTGACGTGGGTGCCAGCTGGCGCACCATCAGGGTCATGTCCTTGCGAATGCCGGGGTGGGCGCGCAGGTAGGCATCCAGGTAGGCGCGCAGGGTACCGAGGTTGGTGAGGTGACGACCGTTGATGGGGCAGCTCAGGGCATCGTTCAGCTGCTGGTTGTAAGCGCTCAGCTCCTGCTCCTTGCGACTGAGATAGGGTGCCAGCAGCTGCGCCTGCTTGAGCTGCAACTGCTCCTCGGCCGTCAGAAAGCGCACGCTGGTCATGTCGATATTGACGCTGCGCTTGATGCGGCGGCCGCCCGACTCGGTCATCCCCTGCCAGTTCTTGAAAGAGTCGGAGATCAGGGCATAGGTGGGAATGGTGGTGATGGTCTTGTCCCAGTTCGATACCTTGACCGTAGTAAGGCCGATGTCGGTCACCTCACCATCGGCGCCGTACTTGTCCATCTGCAGCCAGTCACCGACGCTCAGCATCCGGTTGGCGGAGAGCTGGATCCCCGCCACCAGCCCGAGGATAGGGTCCTTGAACACCAGCATCAGCACTGCGGTCATGGCACCCAGACCGCTGAACAGGAACAGCGGCGACTTGCCAAGCAGCAGGGCGATCATCAGGATGCCCACCAGAATGCTGCCTACCAGCTTGGCCCCCTGGAAGATGCCGCGCAGGGGCAAATCCCGACCAAGGCGGGTGTAACGGCTCACCGACAACAGGCAGTCGAGCAGGGCGAAGAAGGCCAGCAGCAGGAACAGCAAAATCCAGAGCTGGGCCACCATCTCGATAAGCTTGAGGCTATCCGATTGGCGGGGCAGCCAGATCTCCGCCTGACCGAGCAGCACGGCCCCCTGCAACACGAAAGCGAGCCGGTTGAAGAGGCGCTGTTGCAGCTGGGGCGGCAGCCACACCTGCTTGGCCTTGCCGAGGATCCCCACCAGCCGGACCAGCAGCACCCGGTGCAGCGCCATGTGCAGCAGCAACGAGGTGATGACGATAAAGCCCAGCGCGATCACCAGCGCCATCATGCTGGTCACTTCCACCCCAAGGCCCGACAACCAGTTAAAAAACGCCTCTTTCATTGCTCTCTCCCGAACCGGGCAGCCCGCTGGCTGCAAAAACAGTGGTGGTCAGGGTACCGCTCCCCTCCCCCATGTCAAATCGGCGTACGCCAGAAATGACAACGCCCGGCACAGGCCGGGCGTTGTTTCAAAGCGAGGTTGACTTAGCAGACCAGGCTCAGGGCATCGCGAGCGATAACCAGCTCTTCGTTGGTCGGGATCACCATGGCACAACGGCTGTCAGCGGTAGTGATGCGACCTTCGCCACCCAGTACCGCGGCGTTGTTGGCCTCTTTGTCCACCTTGAAGCCGAACAGGGCCAGACGGTTCAGCACCATCTCGCGCACCATGGCGGCGTTCTCACCGATACCACCGGTGAAGACCACGGCGTCCAGACGACCGTCCATCGCAGCGGCATAGGCGCCGACATACTTGGCCACACGGTAGGTGAAGACATCCAGCGCACGCTTGGCACCGGCGTCGGTGGCGTAGTTGGTGGTGACGTAGCGGCAATCGCTGCTCGCTTCGGTCATCCCCAACAGACCGGACTCACGGGTCAGGGTGTGGTTGATCTGCTCCACGCTGTAACCGAGCTGGTCGTGCATAAAGAAGACCACGGCCGGATCGATATCACCGGAGCGGGTACCCATCGCCAGACCTTCCAGCGGAGTCAGACCCATGGAGGTGTCAACGGATTCGCCGTTCTTGATGGCGCAGACAGAGGCACCGTTACCCAGGTGGCAGTTGATGATGTTCAGTTCATTCAACGGCTTGCCCAGCTCTTTCGCGGCTTCTTCCGCGATGTAGCGGTGAGAAGTACCGTGGGCACCGTAACGACGGATGCCGTGTTCGCGGTAGAGCTTGTGCGGCAGCGCATAGAGGTAGGCCTCTTGCGGCAGGGTCTGGTGGAAGGCGGTGTCGAACACGGCCACGTTCTTCTCGGACAGCTGCGGGAACACTTTCAGCGCGGCGCGAATACCGATGAGGTGGGCCGGGTTGTGCAGCGGGGCGAACGGAATGGCGGCTTCGATACCGGCGATCACGCCGTCATCGATACGCACGGAGCGGGAGAACTGCTCGCCACCGTGTACGATTCGGTGACCGATGGCCACCAGTTGCTCGGCAAGAGTCGGATCCTGCGGCAGGATGTGACCCACGATATGGTCGAGGGCCTCCTGGTGAGCGGCACCCGCTCCCAGCATGGCTTCGCCCTTGACCCCGTGGAGTTTCCATTTGATACGTGCATCATCCAGATTGAAGCATTCGGCCAGGCCGGACAGCATGTCCTCACCTGTTTCGGCGTCCATTACGGCAAATTTCAGGGAAGAGCTACCGCAGTTAAGGATCAATACCAACTTGCTCATTTTCTACATCTTCCTGTGCTTCGGCTTTATGCCGACAGTGTCGTGTCATCCAAAAGAGGATGGGATTCCCCTGCCGGGGGCTTATGGTCGCAGGAGGGTGCGTCCAATTTTTCAATTCTTGCTCTTGAAAGAGTCATCGCAACTTGTGGTGCGTATCACTGGTTTCAATGCTTGCGAGTTTCACCGCATTAAAGGATGTGTATCACTCGCTTCAATTCATGACGGGGCAAGTGGCCCTGACATCGCCGGGTGTCTGACACCCAAGGATAGCGCTCAGCCGCTGGCCAGCAGCTCCTTGTGTACCTTGACCACCAGCTTCTTCACCTTGGCGGGCTGGTTGAAGGTACAGAGCGGGCGGTGCAGCTCGCCCGGCCAGAAGATGGCGAAATCGCCCGGTTGCAGCGCCAGATAGCTGGTCTGCTCGTCATCGACAAACCAGAGGTCAGAATGGGGATGGTCGGCGCCATCGCTCACGTAGTCGTGGGGGCCCACACCTATCCACTCTTCACCGCGCAGCAGCAACTGGATATCGAGATACTGCTGATGGAATTCGCCACGGCGATCCGCGGCTGGCTCGGTCAAATCCTCGCTCACCAGACAGAACAGATTGAGACCATCGATCTCGGTCTTGCCGAGCGGAGCGTCACCCCAGTGAGCCACGCTCTTCACCACCTCAGCCATGATGCGGGCCAGCGGGGCGGGCAGCGGCGTCCGCTGCAGGGTGTTCAGGCTACCGGTGATCATGGCGTCTGTTTCCTGTTAGGTATATCTGGGCGGCATCTTTGCCCGCCAATGAAAAAGGACCTGTGACAGGTCCTTCAATAATGCCGTCTGCAATCCGTGCAAACCGGTTTAGAGCTTTTGCTCATGTTCAGCTATATGGGCACTGTTACACACTCGTCAGCACCTTGCCAAGAGACATAATCCCATTTTCATAGTGATCGTACCAGCTGAAACCATATTATTCACCACCCTTTCCCCCTCGACTTTGACCAGACGCAAAAACGGGCGCATCAGCGCCCGTTTTTTTCGCAAAACCGTTTAATAACCGGTTTCATTCAAGCCTTTTTGGCGTTTTCCACCGGTTTGGCGTACATGGCACGCCAGATCGCCTTGTGCTCTTCCGGCACCTCTGACTGACGAGTCAGGAAGGCCGCCTGTTCGATGGTATTGGCCTTGCCGGAGACATCGGCCGCCAGATAGTTGCTGGGGAAGAGGTGGTAGCTGCTCCAGATCGCCTTGTCGATCAGCGCGGCCAGTTCGTCCGGATCGCTGAAGCCCTCGGTGATCGGCGCGCCGAAGGAGACATGTACCCGCCCCTTCATGCCGACGATACCGGCGACGATACTCTCGATATCCTCGAACTCGCCCTTCTCGTAGCTGCCGTTGACCGACTTCTCGTAAAGCTCGCGCGCCTTCGCCTTGTCGGTCGGATCCAGCTCATAGCTGATGCTGACCGGCACGATATTGAGGCTGCGCATGTAGTCGACGAAGTCGATCTTCTGCTTCTTGCCGTCGACGTAGAACATCTTGAGGATGGCCGGATCTGTCTTGTCATCGCCATTCTTGGCGCGCCCTTCCTTCTGGGCAATCCAGATGGAGTGACCTTCGTGAACCGAATTGCCAATATAGGCAGACAGCTCGCCGAGCGCCTTCATCATCTCCCGCGGCCCCTTGGCGGAGCGTTTGACGATAAAGCTCTTGTTGAGCTTCATCAGCTCGGTGGCGCAGGGTTTGCGCAGCAGGTTGTCACCGATGGCGATGCGCACGGTATCGAAACCATGGGTGTGCAGCCCCCAGTTGACGAACGCCGGGTCCATGGCGATGTCTCTGTGGTTGGAGACAAACAGATAGCCCTGCTCTTTCTTCAGATGCTCGATCCCGGAGAAGGTCACCCCCTTGGTGGAGGTGGCGATCATGCGGGACATGTACCGGGTGACCCCCATCTGGACCTGATGCACTGTGGTCACTTTTGACCATTTGCGGCGCAGGAACAGGCGGATCATCGGGCGGATGGCCCAACCCAGCCAGCTCATCAGGGAACCGAAACGATACTTGGCGATGGCGCCGATAAACTCATCATCCTGGATCAGCCGTTCGATGGCTGCCGGCACTTCTTCATCGCGGTAGGGGCGAATATCCGCGAATCTATCTACTTCAGTCACAATGTCAGCCTTGCATGCTAGGAAACCGCAGCCAACCCGCGTTGGCCGGGGAAAATTCAGGGCGCAATTTTACACGCTTTTATGGCAAGGGGTATGAGACAAGCATGAATAGTGAGATCTGACCAGTTTATTAATCGGATGCCAGTGCCAGCGCGACCGCCGCCTCGGCATGGATGGCGGTGGTGTCGTAGAGCGGCACCGCCGCCCGGGCATCCCCCACCAGCAGGGCAATCTCGGTGCAGCCAAGGATCACCGCCTCGGCACCCGCGGCCGCCAGCCCCGCGATAATGGCCAGATACTCGGCCCGCGACGCGTTGCGGATCTCCCCCAGACAGAGCTCGTCATAGATGATCCTGTGTACCCGCTCCCGCCCGGCCTCATCGGGTACCAGCACCGCCAACCCGAAGCGCTCCTGCAAGCGCCCCTTGTAAAAATCCTGCTCCATGGTGAAGCGGGTGCCGAGCAGGCCGACCCGGGTTATCCCGTCCGCCTGCAATTTGGCTGCGGTGGCATCGGCAATATGGAGCAGCGGGATATCGATAGCCGCCTCAATCTCGGGCGCCACCTTGTGCATGGTGTTGGTGCCGATCAGCAAGAAGTCGGCGCCGCCATCCTGCAACTTGCGTGCTTCCGCCGCCAGTAAGCGAGCTGTGGCGGGCCAGTCACCGGCATGCTGCAACCGCTCGATACCGGCAAAGTCGACGCTATTGAGCAGCACCCGCGCCGAGTGCAAACCGCCAAGCTGCGCCCGCACCCCGCGATTGAGCGCCTGATAGTAACTGACGGTGGACTCCCAGCTCATGCCACCCAGCAGACCGATACATTTCATAGGAACTCCTTTCATCCCAAGGGAGGGCAGAACCACGCCACCTTGCAGGCAAGGCCACGCGGACGAGATAAAAAAGGCCCCGCAGGGCCAACAAGACAGCCGGTAAAGGCCCGGGTTAACCCCGGGCTAAATCCAGATCATCCCGACACAGGCGGCCGTCGCCAGCCCCATGCCGAGATTGAAACGCCGCCAACCCCGGGCGGTGCGGATGATTTGCCGCACCTGGGCACCAAACAACACCCAGAACGCCCCGGTGTAAAGGCCGGTAATAAAGAAGATCACCAACACCCAGAGCGCAGAGGGCCAGTAAGCCTCCCCCGCCAGGGTGAAACCGCTGATGGCGGAGAGCGCCATCATCCACGCCTTGGGATTGAGCAGTTGCAGCATGGCCCCCTGATGAGCGGGAATGAGCGGCCGGTTGCCCTCGGCCGGGCCGCTGGCGGTCGCCACCTTCCACGCCAGCCAGAGCAGGTAGGCCGAGCCGATAATCTTGAGGCCGTCGTGCAGCAGCGGCACCTTCTCGAACACCACGCCAAGCCCCAGCGCGGTGGCGAGGATCATCAGATTGATCCCCCCCACCACCCCTACCAGCAGGGGAATCGTGCGGCGAAACCCCTGCGCCGCCCCGGCGCTGGTGAGCAACATATTGTTGGGCCCCGGCGTGCCGCAGGTAACCAGGGCAAACCCCGCCAGGGGCAGTAACCAGTTCAGATCCATCTCAACCTCTTGTCGATGCAACGCCCCCGTTATGGGGAAAGCCTTCTAATATGCAGAGCCAACCCCGTGGCGACAAGTCAGAAATGCCTCTTTCCAGGCCCCCCCCCCCATCAACGCAGCACGACTCAATACCAGAGCATCACCACGCAGAGCGCCGTCAGCAGACCGAGAGAACCGTTGAGTCGCCGCCAGCCCCGATCCGAGCTGATCCAGTTGCTCAGCTGATGGCCGAACAGTACCCAGACAAAGCAGACCGGCAGGGCCACCAGCGCAAACATGACCATCACCGCCAGCTGACTCGACCAGTAACTGGCGCCGGGCAGGCTGAACAGACTGATGGCGGAGATCCCCATCATCCACGCCTTGGGATTGAGGAACTGAAAGCCCAGCCCCTCCAGCATGGTTAGCGGACGGGCGCGCCGGGCCGGATCCCCCGGCGCCCCGGCCACCGCGATACGCCACGCCAACCACAGCAGATAGAGGCTGCCGAAGATCTGCAAACCGAGCCGTAGCAGGGGCCAGCGCTCGAACAGCGGATAAAGCCCCAGCGCCAGCACCAGTTGCAACACCGGCTGCCCCAGCCCCACCCCGAGCAGATGTGGCAGGGTGCGGCGCACCCCGAAGTTGGCGCCGGAGGCCGTCAGCATCAGGTTGTTGGGCCCCGGCGTACCGCAGGTGAGTACGGCAAAACCGAACAGGGTGACATACCACTCCATCGTCATATTGTGACTCCTTACTCATCACATTGTATCGATACAATGTGTGCTATTTGGTTGTTATCAGGTTGAAATTCACGCTATATTGACAACAATTTTTGATCAATGGATTTATTGTCACCATGACAATCTGGACGCCCGACCTTGCGGCCTTCGATGGCCCCCTCTACCTCAAGCTGGTCAAAGCGATCGAACAGGGGATCGTGAATGGCGAGCTGCCACCGCAGACCCGATTGCCTACCCACCGATCCCTGGCGGATCGTCTGGGTGTCACCGTCGGCACCGTCACCCGCGCCTACAGCGAGGCGGAGCGACGCGGCCTGCTGGCCGCCCGGGTGGGCCACGGCACCTGGGTCAAGGGAGCGAACACGGATCCCGCCAATGAGTGGGTGATCCGCCAGGAGGAGGGGCACCGCATCGAGCTGTGGCAGAACCTGCCGGTACAGCTGGATCGGGCGGCCATCATTCGCCCCATGCTGGGGGAAGTGGCAGACGGGGATCTCAACGCCCTGCTCGGCTACGACAAGGAGGCGGGACGACCGGATCAGCGCCAGCAGTTCGTCAACTGGCTGGCGGAGCAAGGGGTGGCCTGTAGTGAGGATCGCCTGCTGTTCAGCCACGGCGCCCAGCACGGCATCATGCTGGCGCTGCTGGCGACCGGCTGCGTGGGGGAAACCATCCTGTGCGAGGGGCTGAGCTACCCCGGTATGCTGGGCAATGCCCGCCAGCTGAAAAATCAGGTGGTGGGGCTCGCGATGGATGAGGAGGGGCTGCTGCCCGAGGCGCTGGACACCGCCTGCCGCACCCGCCGGGCCAAGCTGCTCTACCTCACCCCGACCCTGCAAAACCCCACCACCGCCATTATGAGTCTGGCGCGACGGGAGGCAATCGTCGCCATCGCCCGTAACCACGATCTGCTGATCATCGAAGATGACGTCAACGGCCTGTTGCCCCAGCAACCGGTGATCCCTCTGGTCAATCTGGCGCCGGAGCGGGTCATCTATCTGGGCAGTCTGGCCAAGATCGCCTGCGGCGGCCTGCGGGTGGGCTTCGTGCTGACGCCCCCTGCCCTGCGCAGCGCCTTCGCCCAGACCATGCGGCTGTCGAGCTGGATGGTGAGCCCGCTGCTGATCGAGCTCGCCTGCAAAATGGTCAGTCAGCGCCAGATCATGCCGCTGGTCGAGCAGCAGCGGGAGATCCTCAAACGCCGTGGCGAACTGCTGCGCCACCTGCTGCCTGCCGCCCGCTGGCAGCCTGGCAGCATGCACGCCTGGCTACCGCTGCCTGAGCCTTGGCGCAGCCAGCAGTTTGCTGCCGCCGCCGACGCCCTTGACGTTGGCGTGGCGAGCGGGGAACACTTCGCTGCCGGTCAGTTTGCCGCTCCGCAAGGGGTGCGCCTGAGCCTGAGCCAACCCGCCACCGACGCCCGAGTCGGCGAAGGGCTGGCCCGTCTGGCGCAACTGCTGCAGGGGACGCCCCCCAGCAATCCCCTGCTATAGTCAGGGCCAACCGACCTGACCTTCACGCTTCATCGTCATTGCCAAGGAGATGCCGTGCCCCCCATCAGAGCCGCCCTGCTGCTTGCCACCCTGTTGTTGGGTGGCTGCGCCTCGTCAACGACCCACCAACAGCTGGGGGCCGCGCTCAATGGACTGGAAGGGGAGTTGCAACGACTGGAAGAGGAGCTGGCGGCGATGAACGGCCTGCACTATCAAAAGGCGATCGATGCGCCGCTCAGTTTGCGCCGTGCGCTCGGGGCGCCGCAGCCCACACCAGAGGGGCTGGTACCGATGACCAGCAAGCTGGAGGATGGGCCAATCCTGCGCTATCAATACCGACTGCCAGCGGGGATGGCGAGCCTATCCCAGGACAACCTCTGCCAGCGCTACGAGTTCGAGCTGCGCCATCTGGGCCGCCTCGGCAAGCTCGAAGTCAGCTGGCAAGGGAAACTAGGGAGTGGTTCACACCTGATCCGTCAAACAGAGTGTGTCTTTCTCACCGGGGTACATGGCTCCCGGTAACCACCTATAGTGCCCTCTCCCTTCCCGCGCTGACTACTGTCACTTTTCCTCCCTCCGCAGAGTTGTCGCTATGTTCCTCTTGGGTCTACTCTGATCTACTCGTGGAGTATTGAAAGGACGCGTGCATGACGATACTGCTGCTCGAAGAGGATCCCCTGCTCCGTAGCGCCATCACCAGAGAACTGACCGAACAGGGTATTCCTGCTGAACGGATCCACCACCACAGCCATCCGGGTCAGGAACGCAGCGGTCTGCTCACCCTGCTGCAACAACAGCCATTCGATGCCATTGTCTGCCAGCAAAATAGAAAACTGGGCCATGACGGCGCCCGCCTGCTGCATGAGGCACACTACCTCGGCCTGCTGCAACCCGCCTGCGTCCTGTTGTTGCTGGATGCGGACCAGAACGAGCAGGATTTTCTCCCCTCGGACCTCTACTTCTCCCTCCATCTGCCACTCCCCTTCATGGCAGGAGAGCTCACGACTGTGCTCAAGCAGTTGGCACAACTGAGCAAAATGACCCACACCCTCGCCCCTCCGGCCCTGCTGCGGGAGTGGAAACTGGCTACCGCCCTCTGTGAGGACCTGCTGTTTCAACGGGAGAATCGCTCGCTGACCCCCTGGCTGGATCGGCTCAAGGGCTACCTGCTGCTGCAATCGACCGAGCGGGTCACCGCCGCCCAGCACTATGCCCTCTGTGCCAACGAGTATCAGGCGAGCTGGCCAAGGGCCGGGCTCTTCTACGCCATACTGGGGCTCGGCAAATTGCAGAGCGCCCGGATCGACTTGCAGCGCCATCAGGCCAGCGTCTCGATGGCCACCCGGCTGGAGCTGCAACTCGCCAGCCAGCTGCATCAGCATTACTGGCTGGCGGCCTGGGAGACCATGGGAGAGCTGCTGCAGGTCCGCCCCCATCAGCCACGCTGGCATCAACTGGCGATGTTGCTCGGGCTGGTGCTGCAAGATGAGGAGAAGGTGCTGGAGCAGGCCAACAGCCTGACCCTGCGCCACTTCAGCGAGCAGCGCGTCCGGCTCGCCATCGACAGCTTCATGCTCAATGCCAGTCTGGCGGTGCTGTGGCGCGCCCCTTCCAGCAGCCGGATCCGCTCCCTGCAACAGGAGTGGGAGCACCTCAAACGCACCGTCCACCTGCAACCTCACGAATATGAGCTGCTGCAGGCGTTGATGCTGGGGCTGGATTACCGCTTCGACGAGGCGCTGATCCTGATTGCCCACCACCAGCCGGATGAGGGGAGCGACAACCACCTCACCCTGCTGCTCGGCTTTGCGGTCAGCCAGTTCTGCGGTTTGCCCCACCACGCCCAGCGTTACCTGATCCAGCTGACCCAATACCGCGTCAGGGTGGCGCCCCACCCGCTCACCCGCCAGCTGTTCCACCATCTGGTGGCTGAGCTGGGCCAGCGCCTGACGGCGAGAGAACAACGGCTGAGCGAACTGCGCCAGCTGCGCCACAAGGCGATGCAGGCCAGCCAATATCAGACAGCCCTGCAAGCGGGCTTGCAATTGCTGGAGGAGTTCCCCGCCCTGCCGGGCGATGCCTGGCAACTGCTGGAGCTGCTGCAACACTGCTGGCCTGCGGGTATGGCCGCTCCCAGGGTGGCGCTGCTGGTCGATACCCTGGAACGGCGCCTCAAGCACAGCCCCGCGTTTCTCGATCAGCATGCCCAGCAGTACCAGCGCACCCTGCAGGAGATACGTACCCACCTGCAGCCGCACCTCTCCGGCAGCGGCCCCTCCTGTCTTATCGCAGGGCAGCCCGAGCCGTGATGATGCAGACGGCGTGCAAACCGGCATTGTTGGCAAAGCCAATATAGAGAGAGGGGAGCCTTGGCTCCCCTCTCTCTATTTGTTCTCTGTCAGCTGATGGTGATGAGCGTTGGGCTCAAACCAGTGCGTCACTCTCCAGCGCCGCCTTGAGAAAATCCTTCCAACTGATGATGCCGACCAGAGCGCCATTCTCCAGCACCGGCAGGCAGGAGACCCCCTTCTCCAGCATCAGCTTGACGCCGTCGCGCACGGTGAGATGAGGAGCGATGGTGACGAGCTGACGACTCATGATCTGGTGGGCCCGCTTGTTGAGGGTTTCGGTATCGCGGCTCATCTCGGCTTCGGAGTCGAGATAGGGGCTGATGGCGCGGAACAGATCCCGATCCGAGATGACCCCCACCAGCTCCTCCTCTTCCAGCACCAGCAGGTGGCGAAAGTGTGCCTGCTCGAAGATATCCCTGATGACTCGGAGTCGATCATCCATTGAAACGGTGGCGACCCGGGTCGTCATAATATCCCTGATATGCATGCTAACCTCCCGTAACCAAACTGGTTTCTCTGTTATGGCATGTTTTTGCAGTGCCAGCCAGTAGCCAGCCCTTCGCTACAGTGCAAATCAGCGTCATTTCACGTAAGATCCGCGCCAGTTTTTCTCCTCCATTTTGAGCAAGCAGATCCCACCCATGATAGTTGCCAGTCAAATCGAACTGATCCGCGGCGGCCGCAAGCTGCTGGACAACGCCTCCGCCACCATTCATCCCGGCCACAAAGTGGGTCTGGTGGGCAAAAATGGCTGTGGCAAGTCCACCTTTTTTGCACTGGTACGGGGCGAGCTGGCCATCGACAGCGGCACCTTCAGCCTGCCCGCAGGCTGGCAGATTGCAGGCGTGGCGCAGGAGACCCCGGCGCTCGACTGCTCCGCGCTCGAGTACGTGATCGACGGCGACAAGGAGTTCCGCTCGCTGGAAGCCCAGCTGGTACAGGCCGAGCAGGATGACAATGGTCTGCTGGTGGCCGAGCTGCACGGTCGCCTCGATACCATCGGCGCCTACAGCATTCGCGCCCGCGCCGCCGAACTGTTGCACGGCCTCGGTTTCAGCGACGAGCAGCTAAGCTCGCCGGTGCGCAGCTTCTCCGGTGGCTGGCGCATGCGCCTGAACCTCGCTCAGGCGCTGCTCTGCCGCTCCGATCTGCTGCTGCTCGATGAACCGACCAACCACCTGGATCTCGACGCCGTCATCTGGCTGGAGAAGTGGCTCAAGGGCTATCAGGGCACGCTGGTGCTGATCTCCCACGACCGCGATTTCCTCGACTCGGTCATCAGCCGCATCATCCATATCGAGAACGGCAAGCTTAACGAATACACCGGCGGCTACTCCGACTTCGAACTGCAGCGCGCCGAACATCTGGCCCAGCAGCAGTCGATGTACGAGAAGCAGCAGCGCGAGATGGCCCACATGCAATCCTATGTGGACCGCTTCCGCTACAAGGCCTCCAAGGCCCGTCAGGCCCAGAGCCGCCTGAAAGCCATGGAGCGGATGGAGAAGATCCTGCCCGCCCACGCCGACTCCGAGTTCAGCTTCGAGTTTCGCGAGCCCTCGGCCCTGCCGACCCCGCTCATCGCCATGGAGAACCTCTCTGCCGGTTACGGCGACAAGGTGATCCTCGAGAAGATCAAACTCAATCTGGTACCCGGTTCCCGTATCGGTCTGCTCGGTCGCAACGGCGCCGGTAAATCGACCTTTATCAAGATGCTGGCGGGCTCCAACCCGCCGCTCTCCGGCAAGCTGGAAGTGAGCGCCGGGGTGAGCATCGGCTATTTTGCCCAGCATCAGCTGGAGACCCTGCGTCTCGACGACACCCCGCTCGATCATCTGGTGCGCCTCGCGCCGGACAAGACCGAGCAGGAGCTGCGCAACTATCTGGGCAGCTTTGGCTTTCACGGTGACAAGGCGCTCGACAAGGTTGCCCCCTTCTCCGGCGGCGAAAAGGCGCGGCTGGTGCTGGCGCTGATCACCTGGCAAAAGCCCAACCTCTTGCTGCTCGATGAACCGACCAACCACCTGGATCTGGAGATGCGCCACGCCCTGACCATGGCGCTGCAAGGCTTCGAAGGGGCCATGGTAGTGGTATCACACGACCGCCACCTGCTGCGCACCACCACCGACGACTTCTATCTGGTGCACGGTGGCCGAGTCGAGCCGTTCGACGGCGATCTGGACGACTACCACAAGTGGCTCGGCGAGCAGGAGAAAGAGGCCAACGCCAAACCGGCCGATGGCCCCGTCTCCGCCAACTCGGCGGTGGCGCGCAAGGATCAGAAGCGGCGCGAGGCGGAGTTCCGCCAGCAGACCCGTCCGCTGCGCCAGAAGCTGGAAAAGCTCGAAGCGAGCATGGAGAAGCTGCAGGGCAAGCTGGCCGACATCGAAAATCAGCTGGCCGACCCCGCCATCTATGAAGAGAGCGCTAAAACCAAGCTCTCCGAGCTGCTCAAATCCCAGGGCCCCCTCAAGGAGCAGCTGGAAGAAGTTGAGCTGGAGTGGATGAGCCTCTCCGAAGAGCTGGAAACTATGGAGCAAGCCTTCTTTGCGTGACGAACAGCTGATGGCCAGCGAGCGGGTCGCGGTCCACGAATTGCCGACGCCGATCGGCTTCTGGCACTGGAGCGGCAAGGTCTATGGTGAACGCAGCCAGGATTGGCTCACCGTGCAGGAACAGGGGGGCAACGTCAATCTGGCTCTCCTGCTGCACCGGCTCGATCAACTCGGCATCGTGGTCGATCTGACCGACCTGCAACCGGCGCTGGTGCAGACCGAAGCGGTGTTGACCCCGTGGCGCGCCCTGCGCCAGAGCGCCAAGACGCGACTCGACGAGCAGCAGTATCAGTCGATGCTGGCCCACGAACTGGAGCTGGAGCGGCTGCAACAGGGCGTCCTGTTGCAGACCCTGCGCAGCCTCTCCCTGTTTCGCGGCAACAGCCGCAATTTGTTGAACTATCTATCGTTACTGGGTGCCCAGCAGGGCCCCCTCAGAGATCTAATATGCTGAGCTACCGCCACGCCTTTCACGCCGGCAACCATGCCGACGTGCTGAAACACGCCGTTCAGGCCCTGATCATCGAGTCCCTCAAGAAGAAGGAGAAACCCTTCATCGTGCTGGACACCCATGCCGGTGGCGGTCTCTACGACCTGCGCGGCGACTGGTCCCAGAAGAAGGCCGAGTATGCCGACGGCATCGGCCGCCTGTGGGACGAGCGGGCCCAGTGGTCTGCCATGGCCCCCTATCTCGGGGTCATCGAAGAGATGAACAGCGATGGCCAGCTGCACTACTACCCCGGCTCGCCGGAGCTGTCGCGTCGCCTCACCCGCGAGCAGGACAAGCTGGCGCTGATGGAGCTGCACAACAACGAGGTCGAAGACCTGCGCGCCAACATGGGTTACGACCCTCGCGTGGCCGTGCACCACCGCGACGGCTTCGAGGGGCTGATCGCCCTGCTGCCGCCGACCCCGCGCCGCGGGCTAGTGCTGATCGATCCGCCCTACGAGCTCAAAGAAGATTACTTCGCCGTGGTCGACACCCTGAAAAAGGCGCAGAAACGCTGGGCGACCGGCATCTACGCCCTCTGGTATCCGATCCTCGGGCAGGAGGCGGACAAATCCCGCGACATGCTGCGCGCCATCAAGCGGGAAAACTTCGGTAACGTCTTGGTGGCCGAGCTGGAAGTGGCTGGTCAGACTGCCGACTGGGGTATGAACGGCTCAGGCATGCTGATCATCAGCCCGCCCTGGATGCTGGACGAGCAGATTGAAGCCTTCCTGAAACCGCTGTGTGCCAAACTGGCGCAGGGCGCCGGCGCCCAGTACAAGGTGGAGTGGCTCAACAAGGCCGAGGATTAATCCCCCGCCCCCGCTGCGCTCACCGAGTTCAAAAGCAAAAGCCCCATCACGGGGCTTTTTCTATTGGTGCGGCCGGTGTGTGCGGCAGCCTGAACCTGCGCGCCCTATGAGCGGACGGGCAGATCCTGTTTCAGCGCAACCAGCAACAGGGCCAGCAGGCCAAAGGGCGGAAACAGACAGAGCAGGGAGCAGATAAGGGTGATCAGCGCCGGATGCTCGCTCTTGCGGCGCGCCAGTCGCCAGGCGATGACGCCGACGATGACCATCAGCAACGCAATGAACTGGCCAAGCAGGGTGGCATTGATATTCATGAAAGATCCTTTTTCATGGGCAAGTGTGAAGAACCTGTACTTTATCGCCTTGGTTGCGATTGGCAACCGCTGAACCGCACCGGCCACTCGCCCGTTGATAGGTTCTCTCTATTTCGGCAATAGATGAGAATAGTTTTCATTTAATCTCATTTCGGCGGATACTCTCATCATCAACAGAGGGAGCAGCCATCATGAAAAAGACCATCAGCTTTGCCATCCTGCACTTCGGTGTCGCCTTTACCGTGGCCTACCTGCTGACCGGTGAGCTGCTGACCGCCAGCCTGATCGCCCTGATCGAGCCCGCCGTCAACACGGTCGCCTTCTACTTTCATGACCTTGGCTGGCACAAGCTCAAGCCAAATCACAGCCTGCAGGCCAAGACCAGCAGCTTCGCGGTGGTCCACTTCTCGGTGGCCTTCGGAGTGGCCTTCCTGCTAAGCGGCGAGCTGCTCACCGGCGGCGTGATGGCGATGATCGAACCGGCCATCAACACCGTGGTGTTCTTCTTCCACGAGCGGCTGTGGCGCGCCCGCAGCCAGCAACTGGCGCTGGCCTGATCAACCGGTCAACCCGCCTCCCCCTTTATCGCGGCCACAAAAAACCCGACATTCCGGCCAGGAGTGTCGGGTTTTTCCGCTTGGCAGCCATTCAGCTGTGCAAGTGCGCTCGGCTCCCCTGCTGCATTGCCCTGTAGAGTGTGTTGTAGTAGGCAGATATTCCCTCTTATTGCTGGAATCTATCGATGAACAAGACCTTGCTTGCCACCCTGCTGTTTGCCCCTCTGCTGGCCAGCGCCGCAACCCCCTCCTTTGACTGCACCAAAGCCTCCGGGTCGGTCGAAAACCTGATCTGCAAGGATGCCGGACTGGCCGCCCTTGATAACGAACTGGCGGCACTCTACCCCAAGGCGATAGCTGCGCTCTCTCCCGAACAGCTCAAGACCGAGCGCGCCATGCAGCGCGGCTGGATCAAGGGTCGCAACGACTGCTGGAAGGGGCAGGATCTGCGCCAGTGTGTGGAGGATAACTACCTGCTGCGGATCACCGAACTGCAGATCAGCGGCGGCCAGCTGATGGTGCCGGCACCGGTCAACTACAAGTGCGGCAAGAGCGTCACTCTCTCTACCTACTTCTATAACGATGCCAAGCTGCCCGCCGCGGTGATCAACCTGAGCGAGGGCGACAAGCAGCAACAAGTGCTCGCCTATGAAGCCCCCAGCGCCAGCGGTGCCCGTTATGAAGGGCAAAATCTCACCTTCTTCACCAAAGGGGACGACGCCACGCTGGAGCGTTACGGCCAGCCAACCCTCACCTGCATGGAAAATCCGACCAAGGGCTGAGGCTCATAGGGGCGGCTCATCTTGCCGCCCCACCTTGACTAGATGGCGATATCCAGCGGTTTTCCTTCCCGCACAATTCGCAACTTGAGCGACCCCGGCTTGCCGGTGCTGAGCAGTTCACGCACCTTGTCGATCTCGAGGGGACGATAAGCCACCCCGTTGATCTGCTCCAGAATGTCGCCGTTGGCCAGACCATAGGGGGCCAGATCCCGTTCATCGCTGTAGTAGACCTGCAGATGCTCGCCATCAAAACGCACCCCGATATTGCGCAGGATTGGCGGCACTTTGCGCGCCAGGCTATCGGCGTCGTAGCAGAGCATCATCCGCCCGGGCATGATCGCAAAGCGATTGAAGCGGTTAACAAAATCCAGCCCCAGACCATACTGCTCATTGCTGTTTTCCGACACGCGCAGTTCACCGAGCTGGCGCTCATCAAAGTGCAGGCCGGTGAGGATATGGTCACGCCCCTCCACCATACCGCTGGCGTCCACCCCTTTGCGTGGCATCGCATCTTCGCCAGAGATCGCCTTCTGGCTCGCCATAAAGTCGATAAAGGCATGGTCGGCATAGCTCTGATCGGCCCCGGTATCCAGATACATGCGCACACTGCTCTCGCCGTGGGTCAGATACACTGCCGGGGAGCGGTTGTAGCTGTCTTCATAGCCGATGCAACGCTCGAACGTGGCTGCCGACGGTGCCGTCAGCGAAGCTATGAGCTGATGCTTGTCGCGATCAAACACCCAGTTGAAACGGCGGATGGTGTCGATCCCGAGGATGCCATCGATACGGCTGCCAAGAGACTGGGAGAAGAGATCGAAATCAACTGTTGCCCACAGATCGCTGTCATCAATGGTGACCGACCCCAGCGAGAAGGGCTGCGGCTCAACAAAGCCAAGCTGCTCGCTGCCCAGTTGGCTCGACACGCTGCTCACAGTGGCAAAATCAGCCTGATAGGCCCTGGGCAATTCGCTTAAGGTCAGCGCCTTGAAACGGCTGGCCAGACGACGATCGATAAAGGTGATACTGGCCCCGGTATCCAGCAAAAACTGGTACTGCTCACCCGCTATGGTGACGGGGATCAGGGGGGCGCTTTCGTAATGCACTGTCAGCACCGGGCCGGGTGCATTGTGCTTGGTGGATGAATCCGGGGCTGTGCAGCCTTGGACGACGAACAGGGCCAACATGGCCAGCGCCACTTTTAACTGCGACTTCATAACTCTCCTTCCCGATAGCTGATGCCCCCGCGACGCCACCGCATAATGCTATCTTGTTGATTTATAGATAAATAAGCTGTTTCAGCGGGGATCGCGGACAATAACAAAGAGTTTTATGCTGGTTCAAGCCAGATATGACCATGAATATTCTATGGGGATTGATAAAGAATGGCTGTTCACGCTATCTCGGCACGTCATCAATCGTAGGCGACATTTGATTAATTTATTGATCTTGCACAGAAAATCTCAATATTGAGCTTTCTCTCCACAGCGCCATGGTTAATATTGCCATTTGGCAACACTTGCCTCGTCGGAGTCTCCCATGAGCCATGCCAACCCCATCCCGTTGGTGAACCGCAGCAGACTGGAAGCTGAAATTCAGGGGCGGTAGCCATGCCAATTCCCCTGCCTGCCAAGCCGGTGACTCACCCACAACATGCAAATCAAGGTGGTGTATGGAAACACAAACCCTGTATCGAGGTCGCTTGATCGACCATATCCAACTGGTGGTCAAAGATTTGGTCGCCAGCCAGCGCTTTTATACGGCCATTCTCACCACCCTCGATATTCCGCTGGGCGGCACAGGGGAGGGCTACTTCTGGGCAGACGAACTGTTTGTCACCTCTGTCGATAGCCCCGCCGCGCTGGGGGCACTGACCGGTCGCCACCACCTCGCCTTTCAGGCGCAAGACCGCGCCATGGTAGATCGTTTTTATCAGGCCGCATTAGCTAACGGCGGCAAAGACAACGGCGCCCCCGGCGAGCGTAATTACCACCCCGGCTACTACGCCGCCTTTGTCTTCGATCCTGATGGCAATAATATCGAAGCGGTTTATCACGGTGAGGCAAAGCGTAGTATGGAGTCGGTGGAGATTCGTTTTTAGGGAAATAGTATGTAGAGTGCCTCTTAAACCGAAATAATATAGGGTTATAAACTTTACTTAACCTGATTTAGTTCAAGCTAAAATATTGGTTTTTACAAGGATAAAGCTACATGTATGAGATTCAGTTAAAAGAAAGATTTATCGGATATTCTGCTTCTGTTGCAAAAGAGGGTGAACAAGTAAAAATTAACATCTCAGGTATGACTTCAACAGAAGATGGCGATCTTCACCTCAAGTATCTCGATGGGTTTCCCGCTATGATTTTATCTTCCCTTAATAAGGATATTCAACCCTGTGATATAAAAAATATGGTCGTGTTAGTTTCAAAAGATTTGAAAGCCAAAGTATATATCAATGAAATTGAAATCCATGGTCAGGTACATGTTAAAGCAACAAATATTGAAAGAGGGCAGGAAGTTAAAAAGGATGACATTTCTGGATTCGAAAGAATACAACTAAAGGGTATTGAGTTTACCGAAGATCAAGCTTATTGTTGCATACTATCATATGGCTGGGATAGAATTTATATTTTTGACTTTTCACCTTTAGATGATAAATTTGAAAGAAAAATTGAGTATGATGTAGAAAAGCTTTTAGGCTCATGCTTTTCTTATCTCACTTTTGGAACTTTTCATAAAATACCGCCTTCAGTTTGGAATAACATATTAAGACAGAATTGGTTTCCATTTTACGCATTGAAGTTATCTACTGTGGAATCACTGATTAGTCATGCTAGGAATGAATGGGATATTGATGAATTAATGGAAGATATAGAGCATGATACTCTTTTATATATAGAGGAAAGAAGACAAGCATGGGGTAATGATCAAAACCTTGCATCATTCATTTCCTTTTTAGATCGCGCCATGGCTAGACATAAAGAAAATGACTTTTTGAGCTCATCATTAATTATATATCCAAAAATTGAAGCTTTAATCAGAAAAAGCTTTATTACAGATCACCCAGACAAGGAGGGCCGCCAGCAAAAGGCATTAATAGAACATATTACAGAAAAAACCACACGAAGTATTTCAGCACTGACCACTTTCATTCCTGACAAGTTCAGACGCTACCTTGAAGATTGTTATTTCAAAGATTTTAGTGTCACCTGTGATACTAATCCGGTTAGTCGACATTCTATCGCTCATGGGGCTAGCACAATTGATAAGTTTGATAAAAAAGCATCATTGCTTGGATTATTAGTATTTTCACAAATAACCGAATACATCCAACAATCGTCTCAATGGTCAAACTTACCACCAACTGAAGTCACCTCTGATTGAAGTGATTACTCATTTTTTGAACGGAAAAGTTTATTCAGACCATCGCAAATAACCCCACCACTAAATAAGCAAGGATCGGAAGCTCCCCTTGCGAGCTTGATATCGCCCGGGCGTTGTTGCCCAAATCGACGCAGCTTGAATGAATCCAAACGAGTTCGCAGGTTCGATTAGCGAAGCGTAATCGGACGTTCGCGGTCACAATATTTCGTGATAGCACCAGTTGTCTTTAGAGACCGACGTTTATACGGCCTCTTTATTCACCTGTGGCTTTGCTGGCGTAACACATTCAAAGGAGATTTATGAAGCCAGACTTAACCGGTACACGGATTGTACTGCGCACCATTGGCCCGCACGATACTGCCGATCTGTTCGAGATTTATGGCAATCCACTGACCATGGAGTTTGCCTCTGATCCCTGCTTTACCTCTCCCGCCATGGTGGCGCAGATGATGGCGAGCGTGGTGCGGCTGGAGCAAACGGGGAAGTCGCTGGAGTGGGCGATTGTCGAGCGGGAGGGCAACAAGGTGATCGGTACCTGCGGCCTGCACAGTTTCAGCGAGGCGGGCCACAGCTGCGAGGTGGGCTGCCTGCTCAATGCGGCCTATTGGCGCAGAGGGTTTATGTCGGAAGCGCTGGGATTGCTGTTCGCCCACGCCAACACGTTGGGAGTCACCAGCCTCACCGCAGATATCGATGCAGATAACGTCCGCTCTATCGCCCTGTTTGAAAAGCTGGGCTTCAAGGTGCATGCAGGGCGCTATCAGCGCATGCTCTCCTTTGTCTGACCCGAGACCAGAGGCACAGCCCCCTCACCTCTCAGGCCGTTGTGGCAAGGATCAGGCATAAAAAAACCGGAACCCAAGGGTTCCGGTTTTTTCATTCCAGCCGAGGCTGGCAAACCAGCAAATTAAGCCTGGTTCTTAACTTCTTTCAGACCGCGGAAAGGAGCTTTGGCACCCAGAGCTTCTTCGATACGGATCAGCTGGTTGTACTTGGCAACACGGTCAGAACGGCTCATGGAACCGGTCTTGATCTGGCCAGCAGCGGTACCAACAGCCAGGTCGGCGATGGTCGCGTCTTCGGTCTCACCGGAGCGGTGGGAGATGACGGCAGTGTAGCCAGCGTCTTTGGCCATCTTGATGGCAGCCAGAGTTTCGGTCAGGGAACCGATCTGGTTGAACTTGATCAGGATGGAGTTGGCGATGCCGTTGTCGATACCGCGCTTCAGGATCTTGGTGTTGGTTACGAACAGGTCGTCACCAACGATCTGGATTTTCTTGCCCAGTTCAGCAGTCTGGTAGGCGAAACCTTCCCAGTCAGATTCGTCCAGGCCATCTTCGATGGAGACGATCGGGAACTTGGTGGTCAGGTCAGCCAGGAAGTCGGAGAAACCGTTGGAGGTGAAGACACGACCTTCGCCTTTCAGGTTGTACTCTTTCTTCTCTGCGTCGTAGAACTCGGAAGCAGCGCAGTCCATAGCCAGGGTGATGTCGGTGCCCAGTTTGTAACCGGCAGCGGCAACGGCTTCAGCGATAACTTCCAGCGCTTCGGCGTTGGATTTCAGGTTCGGAGCGAAACCACCTTCGTCACCAACTGCAGTGTTGTAGCCCTTGGACTTCAGCACTTTGGCCAGGTTGTGGAACACTTCTGCGCCCATGCGAACGGCTTCTTTCAGGGTCTTGGCGCCAACCGGCTGGATCATGAACTCCTGGATGTCGACGTTGTTGTCGGCGTGCTCACCACCGTTGATGATGTTCATCATCGGCAGCGGCATGGAGTAAACACCCGGGGTGCCGTTCAGCTCGGCGATGTGGGCGTACAGCGGCATGCCTTTGGCAGCAGCGGCAGCTTTGGCGTTAGCCAGGGAAACAGCCAGGATGGCGTTGGCGCCGAACTTGGATTTGTTCTCGGTACCGTCGAGGTCGATCATGATCTGGTCAACGGTGGCCTGGTCCTTGGCATCTTTACCCAGCAGAGCTTGAGCGATCGGGCCGTTTACGGCTTCGATGGCTTTCAGCACGCCTTTACCCAGGAAACGGCTCTTGTCGCCGTCACGCAGTTCCAGCGCTTCGCGGGAACCGGTGGACGCGCCAGACGGAGCGGCTGCCATACCAACAAAACCACCTTCCAGGTGAACTTCGGCCTCAACGGTCGGGTTACCACGGGAGTCGATGATTTCACGACCGATCACTTTAACGATCTTGGACATGTGTATTTCCTCAGGTTTCGTAAAAAAACAACAAAAATATGCCAAAAAAAGCGGCTGTGGCACAGTGCCCCAACCGCATTTATTTTCAATTACTTCAAATTACGCTTCTGATACTCGCCTGCCGCCTTCACAAAACCGGCGAACAGAGCGTGGCCATCACGAGGAGTAGAGGTGAACTCCGGGTGGAACTGCGCAGCCACGAACCAGGGGTGATCCGGGATCTCGATGATTTCCACCAACTTCTTGTCGGCGGAGAGACCGGTCACTTTCAGACCTGCCGCTTCAATCTGCGGCAGCAGCTTGTTGTTTACTTCGTAACGGTGACGGTGACGCTCGTAAATGGTCGGGCTGCCGTACATCTGACGCACTTTGGAATCTTCGACCAGGTGGCAGAGCTGGGAACCCAGACGCATGGTACCGCCCAGATCGGACTTCTCGGTACGGGTCTCGACGTTGCCCTCTTCATCCACCCACTCGGTGATGAGGCCGACGACCGGGTACGCGCAATCTTTCTTGAATTCGGAGGAGTGAGCCCCTTCCATGCCCGCTACGTTGCGAGCGAATTCGATCATGGCAACCTGCATGCCGAGGCAGATACCCAGGTAGGGGATCTTGTTCTCGCGGGCATACTGGGCAGCCAGGATTTTGCCTTCCACGCCGCGCTCACCGAAGCCACCCGGCACCAGGATTGCGTCCAGACCTTCCAGCAGCTCGGCGCCACGGGTCTCGATATCCTGAGAGTCGATGTACTTGATGTTGACGGAGTGACGGGTCTTGAGACCACCGTGCTTGAGCGCCTCGTTGACGGACTTGTAGGCGTCCGGCAGGGAGACGTACTTGCCGACCATACCGATGGTCACTTCACCGGTCGGGTTGGCCTCTTCGTAGATAACCTGTTCCCACTCGGACAAATCAGCTTCTTTGCACTCCAGACCGAAACGCTCGGTGAAGTAGGAGTCCAGATTCTGGGACTTGAGCAGTGCCGGGATCTTGTAGATGGAGTCGACGTCTTTCATGGAGATGACGGCGCGCTCCGGCACGTTGCAGAACAGTGCAATTTTGGCGCGCTCGTTGGCCGGAATGGCACGGTCAGAGCGGCAGATCAGCACATCCGGCTGGATACCGATGGAGAGCAGCTCTTTGACGGAGTGCTGGGTCGGCTTGGTCTTCACTTCACCGGCAGCAGCCAGGTAAGGAACCAGCGTCAGGTGCATGAACATGGCGTTGTTGCGGCCCACTTCGGCAGCCAGCTGACGAATGGCCTCGAGGAACGGCAGGGACTCGATGTCACCTACGGTACCGCCCACTTCGACGATGGCAACCTGATGGCCTTCGGCACCGGCAATCACCCGCTCTTTGATGGCGTTGGTGATGTGCGGGATAACCTGAATGGTGGCGCCCAGATAGTCACCACGACGCTCTTTACGCAGTACGTCGGCGTAGATACGGCCGGTGGTAAAGTTGTTGCGACGGGTCATCTTGGTGCGGATGAAACGCTCGTAGTGGCCCAAATCCAGATCGGTTTCGGCCCCGTCCTCGGTTACGAACACTTCACCATGCTGGGTCGGGCTCATGGTGCCCGGATCCACGTTGATGTACGGGTCCAGTTTCATGATGGTCACATCCAGACCACGGGCTTCCAGAATGGCTGCCAGAGAAGCTGCGGCAATGCCTTTGCCGAGGGATGAAACAACGCCACCAGTAACAAAAATATATTTGGTCGTCATGCTGAACCTGAAAGAAGTTTAGGGAATTTTAAGGGGTGCTTCGGGGATGAAGCAGGACGGGGAAACAGTATACCAAAAACCCCTCTCCCAAACAATGAGCAAAAATCTATCAGGCTCACCGCCCCCCCATCTTGCGCCAAATCAACTTTGCTCGGTTTCCTTCGCCTTATCCCAGGCGGCATCGAGCTTTTCGAGGGTGCAATCGGTCATTTTCAAGCCTTCTGCGGCGATTATCTGCTCAACCTGACGAAAACGACGTTCGAACTTGGCGTTGGCACCGCGCAGCACCTGCTCCGGATCCTTGCCCAGATGACGCACCAGATTGACGGTGGCAAACAGCAGGTCGCCGAGCTCGTCGCTCACCCGCGCCTCGTCCACATCGGCCATCAATGCCTCTTCCATTACCTCGTCGATCTCCTCGTGGATCTTGTCCACCACAGGCCCCAACGTCTTCCAGTCAAAACCGACGGTGGCGCAACGTTTCTGAATTTTGGCGGCGCGGGTCAGGGCTGGCAGCGAGAGCGGGATATCGTCCAGCACACTCTCTTTGTCGAGGGCCGCTCGTTCTTTGGCTTTTTCCGCCTCCCAGTTCGCTTTTACCGCCTGCTCGTTGGCAAGGTCTGCATCGGAAAAAACATGGGGATGACGGCGAATGAGTTTCTCGCTCACCGTATCGACGATATCGGCAAAGTCGAACAAGCCCCGCTCTTTACCCAGCTGGGCGTAAAACACCACCTGAAACAGCAAATCCCCCAGCTCCCCTTTCAGCCCCTGCCAATCTTCGGTCTCGATGGCATCGGCCACTTCGTAGGCCTCTTCCAGAGTGTGCGGCACTATGCTCTGGAAGTCCTGTTTAAGATCCCAGGGGCAGCCGTTTTGCGGATCGCGCAGGCGAGCCATGATATCGAGCAATTGAGAGAGGTCATAACGTTGGGACATGGGATATTCGCTTTCGATTCGTTCAAAAAGGGTCGTAAATGCAGACCGGCCACTGGGGCCGGTCGGTTCGATATCAAAGCCGCTTGGCGCTGATCACGTCGTTAAGCTGACTGAGCTTGGCCAACGCCCGGTTGAAGGCGTTGATGTTGTAAATCTCCAGCTCCATGTCGATCTCGGCAGTCTGCTCGCGCACGTTGGAGCGCGAGCGCACCCCCATCACATTGATCTTCTCGTTGGCCAGCACGGTAGTGATATCGCGCAGCAGGCCGGAGCGATCGTTGGAGATGATCCGGATGGTGAGGCCATAGCCGCCGGAGTAGTTCTCCCCCCACACCGCATCGATCAGCCGCTCAGGGTTGCGCCGTGACAACTCCTTGAGCTGCTCACAATCTTCCCGGTGGATCGAAACGCCGCGCCCCATGGTGATAAAGCCCTGAATGGAGTCCCCCGGAATGGGCTGGCAGCAGCGGGCGATATGGGTCATCAGGTTGCCGACCCCTTCCACCACGATATGGTCTTTGGGCTTGTGGCGCATCGGCGCATTGGCCTTCTGCTCCAGCTTCTCCAGCAGGCGGCGATCTTCCTCTTCCGCCGTCGGCTTGTTGTAACAGGTGTCGAGATAGTTGAGCACCTGGTTGATGCGGATATCGCCGCTGCCGATACCGGCCAGCAGATCGTCGGTGCTCTCCAGATTGAAGCGGCGCAGCATGTTGCCCTTGTCGATCTTGGACATGCTGAGGTTGTGGCGATCCAGCTCCTTCTCGAACAGCTCGCGACCGGCCACGATATTCTTGTCCCGATCCAGCTTTCTGAACCAGGTCGCCACCTTGGCCCGCGCCCGACTGGAGCGCAGGAAGCCGGCGTTGGGGTTCATCCAGTCGCGGCTCGGGTTAGGCTCTTTCTGGGTGATCACCTCCACCTGATCGCCGGTCTGCAGCGCGTAGGTAAAAGGCACGATGCGGCCATCAATCTTGGCGCCGATGCAGCGGTGACCGATCATGCTGTGGACGTGATAGGCAAAATCAAGCGGGGTAGCGCCAGCGGGCAGGTCGATCACATCCCCTTTCGGGGTGAAGACGTAGACTCTGTCCTCGAACACCTGACTGCGCAGATCTTCCAGCAGGGAGCCGCTCTCGGAGAGATCTTCCTGCCAGGCGAGCAGCTTGCGCAGCCACTCGATCTTGTCTTCGAAGGTGTTGGCCTTGCCGCCTGCCTGTGCCCCTTCCTTGTAGCGCCAGTGCGCCGCGACGCCGAGTTCGGCATCCTGATGCATCTGGTCAGTACGGATCTGGATCTCTACTGTCTTGCCCTCCGGCCCCACCACTACGGTGTGGATCGACTGATAGCCGTTGGGTTTGGGGTTGGCGACATAGTCGTCAAACTCGCGGGGAATGTGGTGGAACTGGGTGTGGACTATGCCGAGCGCCGCATAGCAATCCTGCAGCCGCTTGGTCACTACCCGCACCGCGCGCACGTCGAACAACTCGTTGAATTCGAGGTGCTTCTTCTGCATCTTGCGCCAGATGCTGTAGATGTGTTTCGGCCGACCGTACACCTCGGCGTCAACTCCCGCCTCTTTCAGGCCATTACGCAGGGATTGCACAAACTCGCGGATGTAGCGCTCGCGGTCAAGCCGCTTCTCGTCGAGCTGCTTGGCGATCTGCTTGTAGGTATCCGGGTGCAGGTAACGGAAGGCGAGATCTTCCAGCTCCCACTTGAGCTGGCCGATGCCCAGACGGTTGGCGAGCGGCGCATAGATGTTGGTGATCTCCTGGGCCATCAGCACCCGGGTCTCTTCATCTGCCGTCTTCGCTTCCCGCAGGCAGGCGATCCGCTCCGCCAGCTTGATCACCACGGCGCGCACATCCTCGACCATGGCAAGCAACATGCGACGCACGTTGTCGACCTGCTCCGGCGAGGTTTCGCTGCGATGGAGGGTCTGCAGGGAGCGGATGGCCTCCATCTCCAGCACCCCTTCCACCAGCTTGGCGATCTTGGAGCCGAAGTCCTCGTCCATCCGCTCCTGGCTGATGAGACCGGCTTCGACGAAGGGGTAGATGATGGCCGCTTTGAGGGTGCCGATATCCATGCTGAGCATCTGCAGGATGCCCACCATTTCGATACCGCGCACCAGCAGCTTGCTGGTCAGCGCCTCGTCACCGAGCGTCAGACAATACTGGTAGACGGTTCGCAGCTGATCCTTTTCACTGTCACTCAAGGAGAGCGAGCTGACCCACTCTTCCAGGGTGAAGTTGTCTTTCAAATGAATATCGCGAACCGCAACCATGGTATCAATCCTTTAAATTATCGGGCCGAAAGCTGTCACTTTCTCCCCTCATGAGATTGCCTCAAATGGGGATATCCAGCGCACTTTTCAAGGCATATTGTCCAGAAAGACAATAGAGCGCGCCAACAGGCCCTGCCGAACGACGAGGGTCTAGATTACCCCAATCACATCAGCTCAAACAGCCGCAGACACGCCAGATTACATATCCGCATCGCCGAACTGATGAGCAGGATTACTTCATATACACACCAGCTCAAACAGCCGCAGACATGCCAGATTACATATCCGCATCGCCGTACTGATGAGCAGGATTACTTCATATACACACCAGCTCAAACAGCCGCAGACATGCCGGATTACATATCCGCATCGCCCAGCTGATGAGTCATTTACTCCCGTTCAAACAGCGCCATGGACTCCAGATGACCGGTGTGAGGGAACATGTCGAGCATGCCGAGGCGCACCAGACGGTAACCCCCTTTCACCAGCACCTGACTGTCCCGCGCCAGGGTGACCGGGTTACAGGAGACGTAGACCACCCGCTTGGGTGAAAGTTTCACGACGTGTCCCATCACTTCCAGCGCGCCGGGACGAGCCGGATCCAGCAGCACCAGATCGAACCCTTCCCGCGCCCAGGACATGCCGACGATGTCATCGCTCAGGTCGGCCTTGTAGAAACGGGCATTGGTGATGCCGTTGCGACGGGCGTTCTCTTCGGCCCGCTGCACCATGGCCAGTTCACCTTCGACACCCACCACTTCGCGAGCCTGACGGGCCAGCGGCAGGGTGAAGTTGCCGATACCGCAGAAGAGATCGAGCACCTTGTCATCCTTGCTCGCCCCGAGCCATGTCAGCGCCTGCTCAACCATGCTCTGGTTGATGGGGCCGTTGACCTGAATGAAATCACCGGGGACAAATGCAAGAGACAGGCCATCCAGCGAGTAGGATGGGGAAAATTGTTGCTGCAGCGCTTCGATGCGATCATCGGCAGCCTGCAGATAGAGGTCGATCCCCTGCGCTTTTGCAAACTCCACCAGCAGGGCGCGATCCGCCTCATTGGGACGGCCGGTGTGACGCAGCAGCATCATGATCCCCTGCTCGGCCTGGATAAGCTCGGCATGGCCCAGCTCGCGCTGGCTCTTGAGGCGATTGAGGCACTCACGCAGCGGGGCAATCAGCGCAGAGAGCGGCTCGGCCAGTACCGGGCAACCGTCGATCTCCACCAGGTCGTTGCTGTTGCGGCGGCGGAAACCGACCCGGGTGCAGCGACCGTTCTTGTCAAATTTGATGGCCAGACGACAGACCCGGCGATAGGCACGATCTTCACCGGTCAGTACTGGCTCCAGCGCCGGCGCCTTGATGTTGCCCAACCGCTCGAACAGGCTGACCAGTCCGGCCGCCTTGGCGGCTTGCTGATCGGCAACCGACATGTGCTGGGCACTGCAACCGCCGCACTCGCGATAGTGGCTGCAGAAGGGGGCGATACGGTTGGCCGCCGGGGTCACCACCTGCTGCAAGGCGGCGTGACCATACTGCTTTTTCTCTTCGGTGATACGTGCCTTGACGGTCTCGCCGGGCAGCGCCCCTTCGACGAAGATCGCCTTGCCCTGATGGCGACCGATACCGACGCAGTGGTGATCGAGGGTGTCTATCGTAAATTCAATGCGTTGGAGCTGGGTGGACTTCTTTTGGGGCTTGAAAAACTGGGCCATAAAACTTGGTGCCTATAGGTGGCTATGTCATGATTGTGGAATCTGCTGCCGGGTATTGTCCCACAAGAATAATAGTATGACCAAATACGGCCACAGAGCCCGTGTATTGCCATCAACCCTATCGCCAACCCTGTTCACTGGTGGCCTGTTCGTATGACCAAATATGGCCTGAGAGCACGCGTTCTCGCCTTCACCATCCTGCCGACCCTGATCATCGGTGGCCTGATGGCCGGTTACTTCACCTTCCACCGCTACCAGCAGTTGGAAAACAACCTCATTGATCAGGGGATCAACATCATCGAACCGCTGGCGATCGCCAGTGAATACGGGATGACCCAGCACAGCCGAGAATCCCTCAAGCGGCTGATTGGCCTGACCCATCGCAAGAACTCCCCCTTCATCAAGTCCATTGCAGTCTTCACCCAGGACAACCAGTTGTTCGTCACCTCGAACTACCACCGGGATTTCACCCGACTCAGACTGCCCGATGGCGAGCCAATTCCGGATCTGACCAGCGTGACGTTTCAGGGAGACGACATCATTTTGCGCACCCCGATCCAGGCTGAAACCAGTCTGGATGGCTTCCCGCTGCCCAGCGATGTAGAGCCGCCGATGATCGGCTACATCTCGATGCAGATGGCGACCGATCGGGCCATGCTGCTGCAGTACCGCGACACCTTCTTTGCGGTGATCATGGTGCTCATCGGGGTCGCCTTCAGTACCCTGTTTGGTTTCCGTCTGGTCAAGAGCGTGACCCAGCCCATCACCAACATGGTGCAGGCGGTGCACAAGATCAGGGAGGGGCGGCTCGATACCCGGGTCAGCGGCCAGCTCACCGGCGAGCTGGATATGCTGAAAAACGGCATCAACGCCATGGCCAAGGCGCTCTCCGAATATCACGAAGAGATGCAGCAGAATATCGATCAGGCCACCTCTGACCTGCGCGAAACCCTGGAGCAGATCGAGATCCAGAACGTCGAACTCGACATGGCCAAGAAGCGGGCGCAAGAGGCCGCGCGGGTCAAGTCGGAGTTTCTGGCCAACATGTCCCACGAATTGCGTACCCCGCTCAACGGGGTCATCGGTTTTACCCGCCAGTTGCTGAAAACCAGCCTGACCCCGAGCCAGACCGACTACATGCAGACCATCGAGAAGTCGGCGCGCAACCTGCTTGGCATCATCAACGACATCCTCGACTTCTCGAAGCTGGAAGCGGGCAAGCTGCAGCTGGAACATATCCCGTTCAGCCTGCGCGACACCCTCAACGAGACCATGCACCTGCTCGGCCCCAGCGCCCACGACAAGCAGCTGGAGCTCTCCCTGCGGGTGGATGCCGATGTGCCGGATTACCTCACCGGCGACCCCATGCGTCTGCAACAGGTGCTGACCAACCTCACCGGCAACGCCATCAAGTTCACCGAACAGGGCAACGTGGATGTCCATATCGAGCAGACCGGCAGTGGCAACCACAAGGTGAGGCTCAACGTCCAGATCCGCGATACCGGCATCGGCATCTCCCAAGAGCAGCAACATCAGCTTTTCCAGGCCTTCAATCAGGCCGACTCCTCCATCTCCCGCCGTTATGGCGGCACGGGTTTGGGCCTCGTCATCACCCAGAAACTGGTGCAGCAGATGGGCGGCCAGATCCGCTTTGAATCGGAGCTCGGCAAGGGCTCCATCTTCTCGTTCAGTCTGGATGTGGAGGTCTCCCCCCTGCCCCAGACCGATCAACTGCCGCTGGATCGGATCCGTGGCAAACGGCTCTGGCTGCTGGAACCGGATCCCTTCGCGCAAGCCTCCCTGCTCGCTCTGCTGGCGGAGTGGCACCTCGACGTGCACCCACTGACCAGCGATGATCCCTGGCCCGAGATGAGCGAGCAGGAGATGGTGATCATCGGCAGCAGCCCCCTGCATACGCCGCAGCAGGTGCTCGGCCGTCTCGACAGACTGAACGGCCAGCAGCAGAACACCATAGTGCTGCTCAGCAGCCACGAGCCGGCGCTCTATGAAGCGATGCTGGCTCATGGCGCCCAGCACTGTCTCTCCAAACCGGTCAACCACCGCAAGCTGCTGCACGCCCTGCTCTCGCCGGAATCGAGCCGCCAGAAGCTGCCTGCGCAACCTGCGCCGCGCCAGTTGCAGCCAATCAAGGTGCTGGCGGTGGATGACAACGCCGCCAACCTCAAGCTGATCGCCGCCATGCTCAAGGAGATGGTGAGTCAGGTGGTGGTGTGCAAAAACGGCAAGGAGGCGGTCAAACAGGCCCAGAGCCAGCCGTTCGACATCATCTTCATGGATATCCAGATGCCGATCATGGATGGCATCAGCGCCACCCAGGCGATCCGCAACCAGTCCCTCAACACCACCACCCCGATCGTGGCGGTGACCGCCCACGCCATCCCCGGCGAACGGGAGCGGCTGATCCGGCAGGGGATGGACGACTATCTGGCCAAGCCCATCGACGAGAGCATGCTGGCCCAGCTCATCACCGACTTTGCCCATCGTCGCCACCAGAATGATGGTGCCCAGCAGATCGACTGGGCACTGGCTGTGCGGCAGGCGGCGGGGAAAGAGGATCTCGCCAGAGAGATGCTGACCATGCTGCTGGCCAGTTTTGACGAGGTCGAGCCGGTGCTGGATAGCGCGCTGGCTGGCGAAATTGAAGATAGCGAAGTGCTGGCCCAGCTCCATCGCCTCAACGGCGGCTGTGCCTATTCCGGGGTGCCGGGGCTGCAACGGCTGCTCTCCCAGCTGGAGCAACAGCTACGCGACGGCGTGCCGGTCAGCGAGCTGGAACCCGAGTTGCTGGAGCTGCAAGATGCGCTGGAACTGGTGCGCCAGGAGGCGCCCCGCTATCTCGGCAAAGCTTGATGAGCTTGACCTGAACTGTATCGGCCCCCGCTTTTTCTGACGCGAGGGCCGCCAGATGGTAAAGTTGCGCCGTTTACACAGGAGTCAGCATGACCAACAACGATATTCTGCGCCGTCTGCGCTACGCCCTCACCATCAGCAACGACCAGATGGTCGAGATGTTTGCCAAGGGCAACCTGACGGTCACTCACGCCCAGCTGCACAGCTGGTTGATGAAAGAGGCGGCGGAAGGTGAAGAGCAAGAGGCAGGCTATGTCGCCTGTCCCGACTCGGCCCTGAGCCAGTTCCTCGACGGTTTCATCATCGCCCGCCGCGGCGTGCGCGAAGATGCACCGGCCCAGGTGATCCCGAACCGGATCAACAACAACATGATCCTGCGCAAGCTGCGCATCGGTCTCAACTTCAAGGAAGAGGATATGCTCGGCACCCTCAAGCTCGCCGACTTCAACCTCTCCAAGTCCGAGCTCAGTGCCCTGTTCCGCTCCAAGGATCACAAGCACTATCAGGATTGCGGGGATCAGATCCTGCGCAACTTCCTGATCGGTCTCACGGCCAAATACCGCGGCTAACCAGCCGCGCGACTGACCAGACCGGGCCTTCGACATGTGCCAGCGACTCACTCCTCCCACGTTCAGCAGCCTGGCTGTGGCAGGGGGATTGCGCTGGCGCTGTCTTCTTCCCCTCTTCTTTCTGCCACTGGTTCTGCTGCTGAGCGCCTGCACACCGTCCGAGTACCAGCTATCTACCCGCTATCAGAGTGCCAACCAGAACGAGCGGATCGCCTTTCTGATCCTCCACTACACCGATGAAGATGATGCCAATTCCCTGCGCCTCTTGACCGAGCCGGAGCACAAGGTAAGCGCCCACTACCTGATCCCCCGCGACAGCCACAAAACACCGCTCACCGTCTATCAGCTGGTGCCAGACAGCGCGCGCGCCTGGCATGCCGGACGCAGCCGTTGGCACCAATATGCCGGGCTCAATGCCAGCTCCCTTGGCATCGAGATCGTCAACCTCGGCTATCCAGCGGAAGATGAGCCGCTGGCCCCCGATGCCCGGCGCTGGCAACCCTATACCCCGCAGCAGATTGCTGCCGTCGGCGCCCTCAGCCGGGAGCTGGTCGCCCGCTACCAGATTCCACCGACCCAGGTGCTGGGCCACAGCGATGTCGCCCCCGAGCGCAAGCAGGATCCCGGTCCCCACTTCCCCTGGCGCCAGCTCTATCTGACGTACGGAGTCGGCGCCTGGCCAGATGAAGGTCGGGTGGCCGAGTTACTGGCCAGCCCCTTGCCCGATTGGGATGCAGCCATGTGGCAACAGCAACTGGCCCGCTATGGCTATGGCCTGCCCCAGACTGGCCAGTGGGATGAGCAGAGCCGCGCCGTCATGGGCGCCTTTCAGCTCCACTTTCGCGCCAGCAAGGTCGATAGCAAACCGGACCGCGAGTGTCAGGCCATCCTGATGGCGCTGCTCGAAAAATACTTCCCCTAATCCTCATCCATTGCCCCCGTCGCTGCGTACTGTTTGATAGCCGTTAGCTATCAAACAGTTAGGCACAAGCAATTGTCCCTGCATTTTGCAAGGCGTTATTCTGACTGCGTTCCGCAAGAGAATTTCAAACCGATTTCCAAATCTGGAGGTGAATGATGAAAAGCCCGATTGGTCTTGATACTGCTCAATCACAAGCCCTGGCAGCCGAGTTGAACAAATTGCTGGCCAGCTACCAGATCCTCTACATGAACGTGCGCGGCTTCCACTGGAATATCCGTGGCAACCAGTTCTTCGAACTGCACCTGAAATTTGAAGAGATTTACAACGACCTGCTGTTGAAAGTCGATGCACTGGCCGAGCGGATCCTGACCCTGGACGGGGTGCCCATGCACAGCTTCAGCGACTATCTGAAAGTCTCTGCCATCCCCGAGCAAAAAGGGCTGCACGATGGCCGCGCCTGTGTCGAATCCCTGCTGGATAGCTTCCGTGAACTGCTGGTTGCCCAGCGCCGTATTCTGGGCCAAGCCGCCGAAGCCGGTGATGAGGGCACGGCCTCCATCCTCTCCGACTATGTGCAGCAGCAGGAAAAACTGGTCTGGATGCTGCGCGCTTATCTGGCCTGATAGTGAACCAAGCCGACTACAGCGTATGTATGCCGGCTTGAGTAAGTACCGGGCCGAAAGCTCCTGACCAGACCACGGCCCAATCCATCTGATTGTTATGTTCTGTTGCAAACCTGAGTTGTCTCTCCTTTTATCCACCCGCTTGCCGCCCTGTTTGGGCGGCTTTTTTGTTTTTGATCTGCATCAAGGGAAACTTAATTGGCAAATTGAATACCTATTAAGTTTTTCGCGAGAGGAATAGAATCGCCACAAAACAAACAACTGAAATGTCCAATTAGGAGAGGCATGATGTTTTGTGTGCAATGTGAACAGACAATTCGTACCCCGGCTGGCAACGGCTGTGCCTACGCACAAGGTATGTGCGGCAAGACGGCGGAAACCTCGGATCTGCAGGATGTGCTGATCTATACCCTGCAGGGGCTCAGCGCCTGGGCGCTGGCTGCCCGCGAGCAGGGCATCATCGACCGCGAGATCGATGCCTTCGTGCCCAAAGCCTTCTTCGCTACCCTCACCAACGTCAACTTCGACTCGAATCGCATCGTGGCCTACATCAATCAGGCCCTCGCCTATCGCCAGCAGCTGGCCGATCGTCTGACCGCCATGGCGGTGCAGGTGAACGATTTGCCACAGTCCGCTTATTTCGAGCCCGGTGCCGAGCTGCTGGAACAACTTGCCCATGCCGCGCCAGCCGCCCCCAATCGGGGCAAGAACGAAGTGAACGAAGACATCATGGGGCTGCGTCTGCTCTGCCTCTACGGCCTCAAGGGCGCCGCCGCCTACATGGAGCACGCCCGGGTGCTGGATCAGCAGAGTGATGAGGTGGCCGCCGAATTCCACCGCATCATGAGCTGGCTCAGCACAGACCCGAGCGAAATGGGTCGGCTGTTCAGCTGTGCCATGGAGATCGGTCAGCTCAACTTCAAAATCATGGAGATGCTGGATCTCGGTGAAACCAGCGCCTTCGGCCATCCGGAACCCACCCAGGTACGCGTAACACCCATCTCCGGCAAGTGCATTCTGGTCTCCGGCCACGACATGATGGATCTCAAACTCATTCTGGAGCAGACCAAGGGGACCGGCATCCATGTCTACACCCATGGTGAGATGCTGCCTGCGCTAGCCTATCCCTTCTTCAAGCAGTACCCCCATCTGGTGGGCAACTACGGATCCGCCTGGCAGAACCAGCAGAAAGAGTTTGCCAACTTCCCGGGCGCCGTGGTGATGACCTCCAACTGCATCATCGACCCGAATGTGGGCAACTACTCGGATCGCATCTTCACCCGATCCATCGTCGGCTGGCCGGGCGTAACCCATCTGGAGGGGGATGATTTCTCCGCCGTGATCGCCAAGGCGCAAGCGCTGGAAGGCTTCAAGCACACCGAGCTCGAGCACTTCATCACCATCGGCTTTGCCCGCAACGCCCTGATGCAGGCCGCCCCCGCGGTGATTGAGAAGGTCAAAGCCGGAGAGATCAGCCACTTCTTCCTGGTGGGTGGCTGTGACGGCGACAAGGCCGAGCGCGCCTACTTCACCGAGTTTGCCAAGGCGGCGCCGCGTGACAGCCTGCTGCTCACCCTGGGCTGCGGCAAGTACAAGTTCAACAAGCTCGATTTTGGCGATATCGGCGGCATTCCGCGCCTACTGGACGTGGGCCAGTGCAACGATGCCTACTCAGCCATCCAGCTGGCGCTGGCGCTCTCCGAAGCGTTCGAGTGCGGGGTCAACGATCTGCCGCTAACGCTGGTGCTCTCCTGGTTCGAGCAGAAAGCCATCGTCATTCTGCTCACCCTGCTCTCCCTCGGGGTGAAAGACATTCGTACCGGCCCGACCGCTCCTGCCTTCCTTACCCCGGCCCTGCTCAAGGTGCTGGAGGAGCAATTCGGACTGAAAGGAACCACCACGGCCGAGGCTGACTTGGCCGAGATCCTGGCGGCCTGATCGGCACCTCATGTTGTAAGCGTTTGGCGAGCCGCCCGGCTCGCCTTTTTTCTGGATCCGGCTTTTTCATCAGACGTTTTTCAAACCGTTTCACACCTAAGGAGCCTTGTGATGACCTCTCTCACGCTCATCTGCATTGACCGCCAGCAGAATACCCACGACGTAGTGAGCTGGCAGCTGGCGCCGTTTTCCGGCAACCTCCCTCCCGTGCTGGCAGGCCAGTGCATCACCCTGCACACCGAGATTGACGGCCAGCCGGAGTGCCGCGCCTATACCCTCTCCTCCAGCCCGCAGGATGCATGCTGGCAAGTGACTATCAAGGATGTGGGACGGGTCTCTCGCCATCTACACCAGACCTTGCAAGTGGGAGACAAAATCCGGGTGGATGGCCCGTTCGGCGATTTCAACCTGACCGCCTTGCCTTGCGAACGGCCACTGCTGCTCAGTGCCGGTTCCGGCATTACCCCCATGTGGGCCATGTTGCGGGACGAGCTCGCCAAACGGCCGGATGCCGATATCCGCTTTATTCACAGCGCCCGCTCGCCAGCAGATGTGATCTTCGCAGATGAGTTGGCAGCCTTGGCCAAGGCCCATGCAGGTATTCGCCATGCCCTGATACTGGAAGAGGCGCCAACGGCTCATCCCTGGGTGGGCCGACTCACCCCCGCCATGCTAGCCGAACTGGCCCCAGATCTGCGCGAACGCCATGTGTATCTCTGTGGCCCGGCCCCCTATATGGCGGCGGTCAGGACCATGCTGACGGAGCTGGGATTGCCGCCGGAGCAGCTGCATCAGGAGTCCTTTGGTCTTCCCTCCGCAGAGCCCGCCACCACCAGCGACCACTTCTGGCTGACCCTGAAAAAGAGCGGCAAAAAGGTGAAGATCCTGCCGGGTCAGACCCTGCTGGCGGCGCTGGAAGCGGCGGGCGAAACCATGATGGCTGCTTGTCGCGCTGGCGTATGTGGCAGCTGTCGTTGCACCACCACAGGTGACATCGAGCGCCAGAGCGTGATGACCCTGAGTGCGCAGGATCTGGAGAGCGGCGTTGCTCTGGCCTGCTCCTGCACCGCGAAAGGGGATATCAGTCTCGATTATTGAGGCGTGGTGCAGGCTTTTGTCAGGTGCGGTGAAGGCGTCATCAGTATCCCAAGCTTTTCCCAAGTAGACTGGGGCGCTAGACTCTGCCCCAGTTTCACCAGAACACGGGATAAAAAATGACAATACTGGTCACAGGGGGCGCTGGCTATATCGGCTCCCACACCCTGGTTGAGCTGCTGGGCGCGGGGCAGCAGGTCGTGGTACTCGACAACCTATCCAACTCCTCACCGGAGTCACTCAAGCGGGTCGAGCAGATCACCGGCAAACCGGTCACCTTCGTCGAAGGGGATGTGCTGGACAGAGCCTGCCTGCAGCAGCTGTTCGCCAACCACCAGATCGAATCGGTCATCCACTTCGCCGGCCTCAAGGCGGTCGGGGAGTCGAGCCAGATCCCGCTAACCTACTACCAGAACAACATCAGCGGCACTCTGGTGCTGTGCGAAGAGATGGCCAAGGCTGGCGTTTTCCGCTTGGTATTCAGCTCCTCGGCCACTGTCTATGGCGATCCCGCCTCGGTACCGCTGCGGGAAGATTTCCCCACCAGCGCCACCAACCCCTATGGTCGCTCCAAGCTGATGGTGGAGGAGATCCTCCGTGATCTCGCCAAATCCGATCCCCGCTGGGCTATCGTACTGCTGCGTTACTTCAACCCGGTCGGCGCCCATGAGAGCGGCCTGATTGGTGAAGATCCCAACGGCATCCCCAACAACCTGCTGCCCTATATCAGCCAGGTGGGTGTCGGCAAGCTCAAGGAGCTGGGAGTATTTGGCAACGACTACCCGACCCCGGATGGCACCGGCGTGCGCGACTACATCCATGTGGTGGATCTCGCCATCGGCCACCTGAAAGCACTGGCGCGCATCAAGAGCGACACCGGCGTCTTCACCTACAACCTGGGCACAGGTCAGGGCTACTCGGTACTGGAGATGGTCAAGGCGTTTGAAGCAGCCAGCGGCCGACCCATTCCCTACCAGATCAAACCCCGTCGCCCGGGCGACATCGCCGAGTGCTGGGCAGAGCCGACGCTGGCCCGTGCCGAGCTGGGCTGGCAGGCAGAGCGCGGTCTGGAGCAGATGATGGTCGATACCTGGCGCTGGCAAAGCAACAACCCGAACGGCTATCAAGGCTGAGCTCTCGCGGGTGGATAACAAAACGCCCCGACATTTTCATGTCGGGGCGTTTTATTTTGCGACGTTCCATCAGTGGGTCTGACTGCGCAGCAGCGGCACACGGGCCAATCGGGGAGCAATGCGGTCTATCAGCCGATCCGCCAGCGGAGTCAGCAGTAACCAGGGCAGGCAGAGTGTCGCCAGCCCCAGCGCGCCGACGTAGACATCGGTAAACCAGTGGGCGCCAGCCAGAATGCGCGGCGCGGAAAAGATCGGCACCATCAGCAATGCGGTGACTCCCGCCCAGCGCGGCAGATAGCGCAGGGCAAAACCGGCGAAGATCATCAGGAACAGGGCGTGATCCCCCGGGAAGCTGTCACCGGAAGAGTCCTTGGTCGGAATAGCGCTGATCTGGGTCACTCGCAGCGCATCAGCCACCATCAGGGTCGGGCTGGGTCGCTCCACCGGCAATCGGTGACCAAGCTGGTTGATCACCAGTGCACTCAGCAGCATCACTATGCCCATCGCTACCAGTTGGCGACGACCCGCCAGATCCCGTGCAAAGAAGCAGCGGGCCAGGATCAGCCCCATACAGGCCAGCACCGCCAGATCGAACAGCCGGTTGTTGGTGATGGCCACCAGATCGGCCCACAGAGCCGACTGGCCGAGCCAGCCGTTAACGGTGTGAAAAATCGTGAGGTCCCACTGATCCCAGGGACCATGAGCGGGCAGCGCAGCCCAACTGATGGCCACCAGGCCACCGACCAGATAGCAAAGCAGGAACTTGCCCATGGGGACTCTCCTTTGGAAAAGGGCGATATCGTAAAACTGTAGAGTGCGTCACAAAACCGAAGAATTGTAAGAAAGTGCGACACAATATCAAGTCTCAAATAAAGCCTTCCAGCCCATTCCAATCTCGCATATCCCAACAGCGCCAAGATTTCTGCCTCCGGTGCTGCATCTGTGGGCCTCTCACCATGAGTGCGGCTTGTGCCACCACCGCAACACCCCCTAGAATGCGCACTTCCCTTTACTGCGAAAGGAAGCGGTATGCATATTCACATTCTCGGGATCTGCGGCACCTTTATGGGTGGTCTGGCGGTGTTGGCAAAACAGCTTGGTTACCGGGTGACCGGTTCGGATGCCAACGTCTATCCCCCCATGAGTACCCAGCTCGAGCAACAGGGCATTGAACTGACCGAAGGCTATGACCCCTCCCAACTCGATCCGGCGCCGGATCTGGTGGTGATCGGCAACGCCATGAGCCGCGGCAACCCCTGTGTTGAATATGTGCTGGACCGCAATCTGCCCTACATCTCCGGCCCCCAGTGGCTGCTGGAGCACGTGCTGCAAGATCGCTGGGTGCTGGCCGTAGCCGGCACCCACGGCAAGACCACCACCGCCAGCATGCTGGCCTGGGTGCTGGAGTACGCCAAACTGGAACCCGGTTTCCTTATTGGCGGCGTGCCGGGCAACTTCCCGGTCTCCGCCCGTCTCGGCTCCGCCCCCTTCTTCGTCATCGAAGCAGACGAGTATGACTGCGCCTTCTTCGACAAACGCTCCAAGTTCGTCCACTACCATCCGCGCACCCTGGTGATGAACAATCTGGAGTTCGACCACGCGGATATCTTCCCGGATCTCGCCGCGATCCAGCGCCAGTTCCACCACCTGATGCGCACCGTGCCGAGCAACGGCCGGGTGCTGTTCCCGCAAGCCGATGACAACCTCACCGCCGTGCGCAAGATGGGCTGCTGGAGCGAGGTAGAGCTGGTTGGTCAGGACGACGCCAAGTGGAAGGCGGTCAAGCTGGCCGATGACGGCTCCGCCTTCGAGGTGTGGCTGGATGGCACAAAACAGGGCGAGGTGCACTGGGAGTGCATTGGCGAACACAACGTCAACAACGGTCTGATGGCCATCGCTGCCGCCCGCCACGCTGGCGTGATGGTGGAGCATGGCATCGCCGCCCTCTGCCAGTTCAAATCTCCCAAGCGGCGGATGGAGCTCAAGGGTGAGGTAGCGGGCATCAGCGTCTATGACGACTTTGCCCACCACCCCACCGCCATCGAGACCACCCTCGGCGGCCTGCGCGCCAAGGTAGGAGAAGCCCGTATTCTGGCGGTGCTGGAGCCACGCTCCAACACCATGAAGCTGGGGGTTCACAAGGAGGAGCTGGCTGGCTGCTTCGATGGCGCCGACGAGGTGTTCTTCTTCCAACCCCCCAACATCGGCTGGGATCTCGGCGAGGTGACGGCCCATATGACCCGACCCGCCAAGGTATTCAACGATCTGGAGACCCTGATCAACCGGCTGGTGGCCGAGAGCCGCGATGGCGACCATATTCTGATCATGAGCAACGGCGGCTTCGGTGGCATTCATGACAAGCTGATCGCCCGCCTCAAGGATTACCACGGCGAACTATGAACAAAGCGATCACCCTGGCGCTGACCGGTGCCTCCGGCGCCCCCTACGCCCTTCGCCTGCTCCAGTGTCTGGTGCAGGCGGACTATCGGGTCTATCTGCTCGCCTCATCGGCAGCTCGTGTGGTACTCAAGACCGAGCAGCAGCAGGATTGGCCCGGCTCGCCGAAAGAGCTCTCTGCCTATCTTTGTCGCCAATATGGCGCCAAGGAGGGGCAGATTGTCGCCTGCGGCAAGGAGGAGTGGTTCTCGCCGGTGGCCTCCGGTTCGGCCGCCCCCAAACAGATGGTGGTCTGCCCCTGCTCCATGGGCACCGTCTCGGCCATTGCCAACGGCACCTCGGACAACCTGCTGGAGCGGGCAGCGGATGTGGTGATCAAGGAGCGCGGCCAGCTGATCCTGGTGCCCCGCGAAACCCCCTTCTCGGCGATCCATCTGGAAAACATGCTGAAACTGGCGCGGCTCGGCGTGACCATCATGCCTGCCGCCCCCGGTTTCTATCATGAGCCGAAAAGCATCGCCGATCTGGTGGACTTTATGGTCGCCCGCATCCTCGATCATCTAGGTGTCGAGCATGAGTTGACCAACCGCTGGGGCTATGGCCACCATTGAGCTGACCGCCACATTCGGCCATAAAAAAACGGCGCCACTCAATGAGTGACGCCGTTTTTCGTTAAGCCGTGTTAGCGAGCCTGAATTGGCGCCGTCACGTACTTGAACAGGAAATCAGTCACCTCTTGGCGCGCCGGGCGCTGAGGTTGATTGATCATCTGCATCATCACATAGCCAAAACCGGTCAAAGAGCGGGCCAGATCCTGTGCTGACAGCACGCTGGTGATCTCCCCTGCATCCATGGCGGTTTGCAGCTCGCTGGCGATCAGCTCAAGGCAGTGATCGAGCAGCCGGGTATAGCGGGGCCATACCTCTTCCCGAACCGATGAGCTCCACTCCAGCCAGATACCGGCATAATCTGGTTGATCGTAGGCAGCATCGACAGATAGGCGTACATGACGCTGGATCTTGTCGAAAATGGAGCCCTGGTCACCGTATGCCTGCGACAGCATCTGGTTCACAAAGCGTTCGATCTCGGCCAGCACCTCATCTACCAACTCCTCGCGGGTGTTGAAATAGTTGAAGACGGTAGCCACAGAGACCTTGGCCTGTTCGGCTATCTCGGCGTGACCTGCACGGCCAATGCCGCGACGGGAGAACACCTCGATGGCACATTCCATCAATTGGGAGCGACGAGCTTCCGGCGACAGCCGGGTACGACGTCTTATTTCTGCGCGTGGTTCCATAGTTTTTATCATCTAATAGTTATTGATTATGGTGTTTATAGTATTTTAACTAATCATGCCTGAGTGCCTGCTAACTCTATCAATTAAAATAAGCCGATAAAAGCACCACGTATCTCTAGCACCCTTCGACATGAGTGGTAGAATCATCGGTTTTGATATTCATGAACGGCCAAATCCCCTTTGGCCTTATGGGAGTAAGTGATGAAACACACCGTCGAGGTGATGATCTCCGAGGCTGAAGTAGCCACCCGGATCGCCAAATTGGGTGAAGAGATCACCGCCCGCTATCAGGGTTCTGACGAAGTCGTGATGATTGCGCTGCTGCGCGGTTCCTGCATCTTCCTGGCCGACCTCTGCCGCCAGTGCCAGCTGCCCATCACCCTGGACTTCATGACCGCCTCCAGCTACGGCTCCGGCATGCACAGCACCCGTGACGTCCGCATCCTCAAAGACCTGGACGACGACATCAAGGGCAAGGATGTGGTGATCGTGGAAGACATCATCGACACCGGTTACACCCTCAACAAGGTGCGCGAGATCCTCTCCCTGCGCGAGCCAAAATCCCTGGCCATCTGCACCCTGCTGGACAAACCCTCCCGCCGCGAAGTGCAGGTGCCGGTCGACTGGATTGGCTTCGCCATTCCGGACGAATTCGTGGTCGGCTGCGGCATCGACTACGCCCAGAAGTACCGCAACCTGCCGTTTATCGGCAAAGTGGTACCCCAGGAGTAAGCCAGGTTCAGGAATATCACGGGTGAAGCGGCCTTGCGCCCTTTACTCTGTGCAGGCGGCCTTGGCCGCCTTTTCTGTATCGAGCCGGATTCAACCATCACAGAGGTTGCAATGAACGCACTGGAAATCAGCGGCCTGAAAAAGACCTATCAGGGGGGCGTCGAAGCCCTTAAAGGCATCGATCTTACCGTCAGGCAGGGGGATTTCTTCGCCCTGCTCGGCCCGAACGGCGCGGGCAAGTCCACCACCATCGGCGTCATCAGCTCGCTGGTGAACAAGAGCGCCGGGAAGGTGAAGGTGTTTGGCTACGACATCGACAGCGATCTCGAACAGGCCAAGGCCCAGCTCGGACTGGTGCCGCAGGAGTTCAACTTCAGCCAGTTCGAGAAGGTGATCCAGATTGTCACCCATCAGGCCGGTTTCTACGGCGTGCCCAAGGCGGAAGCCAAGATCCGCGCCGAGAAGTACCTGCGCCAGCTCGATCTGTGGGAGAAGCGCGACATGCCTGCCCGCACCCTCTCAGGCGGCATGAAGCGCCGTCTGATGATCGCCCGCGCCCTGATGCACGAACCCAAACTGCTGATCCTCGATGAACCGACCGCCGGGGTCGATATCGAGATTCGCCGCTCCATGTGGACCTTCCTCAAGGATCTCAACGAGCAGGGTGTCACCATCATCCTCACTACCCACTATCTGGAAGAGGCGGAGATGCTCTGCCGCAACATTGGCATCATCGACAAGGGTCGTCTGATCGAGAACACCAGCATGAAAAACCTGCTGGGCAAGCTGGGTCGCGAGACCTTCCTGCTCGACCTTGCGCCAGGTTCTGCCGTACCCGAGGTACCAGAGTTCAACGGCCGCATGCCGGATGAACGCACCCTGGAAGTGGATCTCGACAAGAGCCAGTCACTCAACAGCCTGTTCGAGCAGTTGTCGAACCAGCAGGTGCAGGTCCTGAGCATGCGAAACAAAGCCAACCGGCTGGAAGAGCTGTTCGTCAATCTGGTCGAAGAGGGGAGAAAAGCATGAATCTGGCCATCTACTACATCGCCTTCAAGAGCATTCTGGCCAAGGAGGTGAGCCGCTTTACCCGGATCTGGATCCAGACCCTGGTGCCACCGGCCATCACCATGAGCCTCTACTTCGTCATCTTCGGCAACCTGATCGGTTCGCGCATCGGTGACATGGGCGGTTTCACCTACATGGAGTTCATCGTGCCCGGCCTCATCATGATGTCGGTGATCACCAACTCCTACTCCAACGTTGCCTCCTCCTTCTTCAGCGCCAAGTTCCAGCGCAATATCGAGGAGATGCTGGTAGCACCGGTGCCCAACTACGTCATCATCGCCGGTTACGTGGGCGGTGGCGTGGCGCGCGGCCTCTGCGTCGGCCTTATCGTCACCCTGGTGTCGCTCTTCTTCGTGCCGCTGCAGATCCACCATCTGTTCAGCGTCTGCGTGACCGTGCTGCTGACCGCCATCCTCTTCTCGCTGGGTGGCCTTATCAACGCGGTGTTTGCCAAGACCTTCGACGACATCAGCATCATCCCCACCTTCGTGCTGACGCCGCTCACCTATCTGGGCGGGGTGTTCTACTCCATCAGCCTGCTGCCCCCCTTCTGGCAGGGCGTCTCCCAGGTGAACCCCATCATCTACATGGTGAACGCGTTCCGTTACGGCTTCCTCGGCATCTCCGACGTGCCGCTCGGCACCGCCTACCTCATCATCATCGGCTTTATCGTGGCCCTCTACGGTATCGCCTGGTGGCTCATCTCCCGCGGCACCGGCCTGCGCCACTGATGACCAGAACGGGCACCTCGCGGTGCCCGTTTTCATTGTCCGGCCCACCTCGGGATGACTTAGACCCGGATAGCGTGATCCTTTAGCAGCCGGGCGGTGAGCTCAAGCTTTTCGTTGCGCTCGGCGGCCCGCTCGGGAACCGTGACGCCACCCTGCTCATCGACCCGCTCCTGACCGAAGGCATCGTCGATAGCCTGCGCCATGGCGGTGCGACCAGCCGCGAGATCGGGATCGATCAGGCTCTCCTGCATCCGGATCCGGTTCTCGCTGGCCGCCAGCTGCAGTTCATCCAACTGGGTGGCGAGAGTGACAATCCGGTTATCGACCCGCTGGGCCAGTTCGAAGAGACGGTTTTCATTCCCTGCCGCCATCGCCAGTCCATCTAGTTGCTCCCCTTTGCGCTGATCAAAGTTGCTTACCGCACGAGCGGCCAGCTCCAGTGCATACGCCTTGGTTGCCATGGCGTTGACTCCGCCCTCCCAACCGACATCGGCCCCCCCCAGTGTCACGCCAAGGGTAGTATGAAACTTGGCTCCCTGTGGCCCGAAAGCCGCAGTGGCACCGGCCGATGCACCGACACCCAGATTGGCGGAGGCGCGTACCTTGGCCGAAAGGCTATAGGCATCCGCATACTGACTCTTGAGCAGATTGAGCTGGGCACTCCCCTCAGCTTTCATACCAGCAAAGGCCGAGGCGTTGGCCGTCACGCTGACCACTGGCCCATTTGGGGTCATGATAGCCGCAGCACCGGCCTCCAGCTTGGCATTGGCGACCACCTCGGCAGAGCCTGCCAGCTTGGCGTTAAGCAGGTTGCCGATAGTCCAGCTCCCCTCCACCGACAGCCCCAGCCTGCTCACCAGCTCGGCACTGGCCCCGATGCGCAGCAGACTAAGGTCATGGGGCCCCGGTGTGTAACGCGATCCGTCGGTATCATTGACGATCTTGTTCACCGGATTGAACACCAATGAGCCCTCCGCCTTGCCAATCACCAGCTCGGCCTTGGCACTCGCCTTGTTCTCCTGGGTCAGAGCCACCTTGCCGGCAAACTCTCCTACCGGCGTGTCACGACGCCCCTCCCACTTGCCAATTTCGATCTTGGCGAAAGCCTCCACCAGCGCACTGGCACTGACCAGTCCGAGCCCGCCAAAGGCCTTGTGGCTCACGGGCTCACCCGGTTTCAGCTCCTTGCTGGCCGCAGAGAGAGGGCTCTTGAGCTCGGCCCGTACACCACTCTGATAGTGCTTGCCTGATGCGGCCTCTCCCTGCCAGAGCGCCTTCTCCTGCGCCTCGCGCTCAAGCCAGGGCTCATCCAGTCCATCCACCAGCGCGGTCAGCAGCTCGGTCCTGAGCAGGCCAATCTCCCCCTGCTTGCTCACCTGCTGCTGAATGCTGAGATCCAGAACCTCCTTGAGGTGGCCGAGCTCCAGCAACTGACTGTGGGTCAACAGGATATCGCGACCATTCTCCTCGGCAGTGGCTTGCGGCTTGAGCTCACCCAGTGCGGGCAGAGCCTGACGCAAGGTCCCGCAAAACAGCTGCCACTCGTGGCTTGCTGCGACCTCTTCACGGGTCGGCGCCCGCTCCAGCCGTCGCGCCATCATCCCCTCACTCACCCCGAACATCAGGTCTAGTCCCCCTTGCAGCTCCTGCTTGAACAGGTCGTTGGCCCCCTCCTGTTGCAGGCGAGCCAACTCGCTGCACCACTGGCGGATCTGCTGGTTACTCTCGATAGGCTGATTGACCCTCCCCTGCTCGTTGCAGACCCACGCCAGCTGAAATGAGGGAGGCTTGCCACCCTGTGCCAACGCCTGACGGCGGACAGCGATGTCATCGACCAGTTTTTGCAACACGGGATCCTGCTGACGGGAGCGGTTCTTGCCCGAGTCGATCCAGAACTGCAGCGCCTGTTCGATCTTCGCCAACCCGGCAAGTGAAGGCGTTGACTGGGCCTGATAGTGCCGCACGGCCTGCTTGACCGCCTTAAGTTCCGGGCTCTGCCGATGGCCAATACCACGGCGGATCGCCCTATCGAACTCACGGCTACCGGCATCCAGCAGCCGTAATCTGGCGTTGCCAAGGCGGGCAGTAGCTGATGGTGTGGCATCAGGAGTTGTCTGCTGATGACGGCTTACATCGATATCCGGGGAGGCAATTTTCATGACAAGAAACCTGCGTTGATGAGAGAGAGGATCCTCAGCGTACGCCCCCCCCCCCTTGTCACCCTGTCAGCGATGGTCCCGCTTTTTTAGGATTCGGACTGACCCGTAAAAGATGTCTGTCAGCTCACAATTTCGGCACAACCACTCGCCCCGCCGACCAAAAACGCTAAAAAAATGACGACAAGTGATAAGCAGCCACCGATCAGCCGCATAGGGTGTCACTCTCCCCCTGCCCGAGGTTTGGCCATGTATCACGCTCTCATTACCGCCCTGTACACACAACTTGGATTTCCGCTTCCGGTGGCCGGACAGACAGCCACCACCCTCGCCATCAACGACGAGCTGGTGCTGACGCTGGCAGAGGATGAGGGCCATCTGGTGATCTATCTGCTGCTACCGGGCCACTCCATGCCCAACACGCCCCTGCTAAACCACCTTGGCGACGAGCCGGTGTTTCTGCTGGATCAGACCGAGCAGGGAGAGACCCTAATCTGGGCCCGCGAGTGGCTCGATCATCTGACGGTCGACAGCCTGCTGCTACTGCTCGAGCGGGCCATCGAGCTGGCTGCCGAACTGCTGACCCACCAGCACGACAGGGAGCAATCGACACAGCCACAACAACCCGCCTCCACAACCGCCACCATCAGGGTCTAGCGCCCCCATTCTGGTCACTGTCTCGCAAAATCGAGATTTATCTTGTTTGGCATGGGTTTAGTCATTGCGGCTCAATCGGGAATTGTTAGAATTTACCCCTCTCTATAAAGAGGTAGGAAATGCCTGCGTTGTTGCGCATGCTGGCCAATCTGGCGCTGGGGGGATTCTTCCTCGCCTCTGCCGGGTTCAAGCTGGCCTCCCCCGCCCTGTTCATCGAGCAGATCGGCGCCTTTGGCCTGCTCTGGCCACCGCTGATCCCGTTCGCCGCCTGGGGGCTGATTGCCCTTGAGCTCTGCGCAGGCCTCGCGGTGATCGCCAACCGGCGCTGGGGGCTCTGGCTGGTGATCGGGCTGCTCGCCCTGTTTATTCCGGTGTTGGGCTATGGCGTTGCCATCGGGCTCGACATCTCTTGCGGCTGTCTGGGCAGGGCTGATCTCAGCTCGTTGCCGGAGGCCATTGTGCGGGATCTGCTGCTACTGACGCTTGCGGGCGCCCTGCTGCGAACTTCCCGCCCCGTTTTTCCCGTTCCAAAGGAGTAGTGACATGATGACATTGCGATCCCGCACTCTGCTGGCCTCGCTGATCGCCGCCAGCTTTGCCCTCGCGGGCTGTGGCGACAACCAGTTCGAGCAGGAGGTGAAGCTGGAACAATCGGCTGTACAGCTGGCACAGGAAGCGCAGCAGGGGGGCTATCAGCTGCTGACCGTGGCCGAGCTGAAAACCCGGATGGACAAGGGCGAGGAGCTGGTGATCATCGACACCATGCCCTATGAGGACTCCTACAAGAAGGAGCACATCCCGGGCGCCAAGAACTTTGCCTTTGTGAAAGAGGCCAAGGCTGGTGACAACTGGAGCGAGATCGTCGAGGGAAGCGGCACGGCGGAACAGTTCCAGGCACTGCTGGGTGAAGACAAGTCCCGCCCGGTGGTGATCTACTGCGGCTTCGTCAAGTGCGGCCGCAGCCACAATGCCGCCGCCTGGGCGGTGACTCAGGGCTATCAGCAGGTCTATCGGGTGCCGGGCGGCATCTTCGCCTGGAAAGGGGCCGGTTACCCCGTCTCTGCCGAGTAAGCGCGTCTGCTCATAAGGTAATACAGTCGACATAAAAGAAGCCCGCAACTGCGGGCTTCTTTCATATTGGACAACTCTCGGGGTTAGCTGGCGGCCTGCGTCTGCATCGTCTCCACGTTGGCCAGCTGCTGCTTGCCCAGCAACCGCTTGGTGATCATCGCCGCCATGATGGAGCCGTTGACGTTGAGAGCGGTACGGCCCATATCCACCAGCGGCTCGATGGCGATCATCACCCCCACCAGCGCGATGGGGAAGTTGAGGGTGGAGAGCACGATCAGCGCGGCGAAGGTGCCGCCACCGCCGACGCCAGCCACCCCGATGGAGCCCAGCGCAATGACCGGCAGCAGGGTGAGCAGGAACAGGGGATCAAACGGGTTGATGCCGAGCATGGGGGCAATCATCGCCACCATCATGGCCGGATAGATGCCAGCACAACCGTTCTGCCCCAAATTGGCACCGAACGAGGCGGCAAAGTTGGCGATGCTGGCGGGCACCCCAAGGCGCTGCTGGGTCTCGATGCTGAGGGGGATGGAGGCGGCGCTGCTGCGGGAGACAAAAGCGAAGGTGAGCACACCCCACACTTCCCGCAGATAGTGCAGCGGGTTCTGGCCGATCAGCAGCAGGATCACCATGTGTACCGCAAACATCGCCAGAATGGCGACGTAGCAGACCAGAATAAAGCCGAGCAGGCTGAGGATCTCGCTCAGGGGATAGTGGGCCACCACCCGGGCGATCAGCGCCATCACGCCATAAGGGGTGAGCGCAATCACCACCCGCACCATCTTCATCACCCACAACTGCAGGGTGTCGATGGCCACGGCGGCGCGAGCACCCGCCTCCGGGTGCTCCGCCTTCATCTGGAGCAGAGCAACCCCGGCCAACACGGTGAAGATCACCACCCCGATCATCGAGAGGCTACGGCTACCCGCCATATCGGCGGCAAAGTTGGTGGGCACCAGCGAGAGCAGCAGGGCAGGCAGAGTCTGGGCACTGTCGATGGTGCTCATGCTCTGTTGCAGGGTGGCGCTGTCGCTACCGTGACTCAACAACCCGGCTGCGGTGAGACCGCTCAGGTGGGTAATGGTCATCCCCACCACACCGGCGATCATCACCAACGTCAGCATGGAGCCGATCAGCACGGCGCTGATCTTGCCAAGGGACTGGGCCTGCTCCAGCTTGTTGATGGCGGAGAGGATGGAAGTGAACACCAGCGGCATCATCACCACCTTGAGCAGACTGACATAGCCACCGCCGATGATATTGACCCACTCCAGGGTCTGCTGGACGCCGGCATCATCGGCGCCCCACCCCAATTGCAGCGCCAGCCCGAACAGGGCGCCAAGCAGCAGACCCGCAAGTACCTTGCGCGAGAGCGGCACAGTAGAGGGAATCCGGGTCAGGGCAAAACAGAGCAGACAGAAAACAAGCGATGCAATCAGGACAAACATCATGAGTACCTGTAGTGGCCATCAGGCCGAAAGTGGATAGAAACGAAGGGAAATGCGGGCTGGGCCGCAGAACAAAACGCCGGAATGCAGGAGAGTGCTGGCGTGAAAAAGCAGCGGACGCCCGAGGGGGCGTCCGCTGGCAATCGGGGGAATTACTTCTTTACGGGGGCGTCGTACTGTTCGGGTTCGTCGCTATAGACGCAGACATTCCACTTGGCGGCCAAACCATCTTCCGCCAGACAGTAACGCTCGAAGAAAGCCTTGATCTCCGCGCGCTGGCAGTGGGCTTCAAAGGCTGCCATATCTTGCCAAATCTCGTTGAACACGATCGGGAAGCTCTCCCCCTCGGCAAACGGGCTCGCGATGTGGCGGGTCACCCGATATTGCAGGCAGCCATCCTCACGCAGGGTGTTGGGCTCGAGCGCCTGCAGCACCTGAAACAGGGCCTGCTCCTGACCGGGTTTGGGCAGGAATTGGGCAATGCAGTAAACCTTCTTGGACATGGGGTCCTCCTGGTTGTGGCGGGCTCAGGCTTGCTGCAGCGTGACCACTTGATTGTCGATAAGGCGGGCCTTGCCAAGATAAGCGGCCATCAGGATCACCAGCTGCGCGCTCTCATCTGTGGCGGATTCGAGGGTGGCGGCATCGACGATGTCGATGGCATCGGTGCGAAAACCGGCATTGTCGAGACGCTGGCTGGCCTGCGCCACCAAGGAGGGCAGATGGTGGTCACCCGCTTCAATCTGCTCGGCGATCCAGTTCATGGTGCGCGCCAGCTCGGGGGCGATGGCCCGCTCGGCGGCAGTCAGATAGCCGTTGCGGGAAGAGAGTGCCAGCCCGTCTTCGGCCCGCACGGTGGGCACGCCGACGATCTCGATGGGCATCGCCATGTCGGCCACCATCTTGCGAATAAGCGCCAGCTGCTGGTAATCCTTCTGGCCAAAGCAGGCCACATCAGGCTGCACCAGATTGAACAGCTTGGTGACGACGGTACTGACCCCGCGGAAGTGACCCGGACGCAGCGCCCCCTCCAGCAGATTGGAGAGACCCGGCACCTCGACGAAGGTCTGGCTGGCCAGCCCCTGCGGATACATGATCTCCGGGGTCGGGGTGAACACCATGTCGACGCCGGCCGCTTCCAGCGCAGCGCAATCCTGCTCCAGAGTGCGCGGGTAGTTGGCGAGATCCTCGGCCTTGTCGAACTGCATCGGGTTGACGAAGATGCTGACCACCACCTTCTCGGCGTGACTGTGCGCCTCTTTCACCAGCGTCAGGTGGCCCTGATGCAGGTTACCCATGGTGGGCACGAATGCGATGGCACGCCCTTCACGGCGCCATTGGCTGATCTGCTCACGCAGAACGACGGGATTATTTACGACCAACATCAGCAGTTCACCTTCCGATAAATCAAAAAGAGAGACGGGTTGCATCTACCGGTAGCGCTCGGGCGGGATGGGGCACGAACATGGCTATCAGCAGTTCACCTTTAGATGAATCAATAAGATACGGATTAGCTATACGGATTAACTGTGCGAGGCTGACAAGCAGAGACGGGGCCGCAGCCCCCATCATGCAACCGCCGGGATCAGTTGAAGCAGTGCTCCGGGCCGGGGAAGCTCCCCTCGCTCACCTGCTGCACATAGAGGCGGATGGCGGCACGCACATCGCCGGTCTCGGCCAGGAAGTTCTTGGTGAACTTGGGCACATAGCCGGAGGTGACGCCAAAGGCATCGTGCATCACCAAAATCTGACCGTCGGTCGCGGGGCCGGCACCAATGCCGATCACCGGGATGCGAAGCGCCTTGGTGATGCGCTCGGCCAGCGCAGTGGGCACACACTCGAGCACCAGCAGCTGGATACCGGCCGCTTGCAGTTCGAGGGCCTGACGGTAGATCTCCTGGGCTTGAAACTCATCGCGCCCCTGCACCTTGAATCCACCAAAGACATGAACGGATTGCGGGGTGAGGCCGAGGTGACCACACACCGGCACCCCGTTGCGGGTGAGGTGGCGGATGGAGTCACACAGCCAGTCGCCCCCTTCCATCTTCACCATGCGGGCACCGGCCGCCATCAGGCGGGCAGCGTTCTGGTAAGTCTGCTCGGGGGTGGCGTAGCTCATGAACGGCATGTCGGCGACCACCAGTGCCTTGCTGGCACCGCGCGCCACACAGCGGGTGTGATAGACCATCTCATCCATGTTGACCGCCAGGGTATCCTGACCCCCTTGCAGCACCATGCCCAGCGAATCGCCGATAAGCAGCACGTGGGCCCCCTCGTCGTCGAACAGCTTGGCAAAGGTGGCATCATAGGCGGTGATGGCGGTGAACTTTTGACCGTCCTGCTTCATCTTCAGCAGGCTGGCGGTGGTGATCTTGCTCATAGAGGCTCCTGTACGTCTGCACGCGGGGCAATGATGGCCAAATCATTGTGCGGGCAGCGGGCAACCAGTCGGGCGAGCGGGGTGCCGCAGGGCAGCACCAGAGCAGGCGCAATTTCGGCAAGGGGCAGCAGCACGAACTCCCGCTCCTTGATGCCGTAGTGGGGTACGATCAGGCGCTCATGGTTGATCACCTGATCCCCATAGAGCAGCAGATCGAGATCCAGGGTTCTGGGTCCCCACCGCTCATCTTTGCGCACACGTCCCTGTTCCAGCTCGATTTTTTGTAATTGATCCAGCAGCGCAAGGGGCGCGAGCCGGGTATTGAGCCGGGCCACGGCATTGACGTAGTCCGGCTGGTCAGCAGGCCCCATGGGGCGGCTGCTGTAAAACGACGAGGCCTCCACCAGCACAGATTCCGGCAACCTTGCCAACGCGGCAACGGCGCGACGAGCCTGACCCAGCGGATCAGACAGGTTGGAACCAATGGCGATGAAGACCTCGGTCATCACGTCTGTTGTCACTCGGCCACTTTCGGTTTGCGGCGGCGCGGACGGCGGCGGTTACGGCTGTTGCTGCTGCGCTTCTCGCCATCGTGGCTGCGAGCCTCGCCGCGCTCACCGCTTGCCGGGCGACGGGTCGCTTCACGCTGCAGTTGCGGGCGCACATCCGGATTGGAGGCAACATAGCGCTCCCACCAGCTGGCCAGCTCGCCGAGACCGCGCTCGACCCGGTTGCGCAGCAACAGGAAGTCGAACGCCGCGCGGAACTTGGGATGCTCCATGGCGCGCTCGGGGTGCTTGCCCTGACGACGGGTCAGACGCTGTTGCAGTGCCCAGATGTCGCGGACATCTGTGGTGAAACGGCGGGGAACGGCGATGATCCGCACCTGATTGTCCAGCACCTCGTTGATCGCCAGCATGAAGGCGTCATACCAGGGCAGGCCGCTCTCGTTCTCCAGCACCCGACCACGGGCCTCGACGCAGCCCCACAGCAGGGTGGCGTAGAGGAAGGCGGGAGTTACGCGCTTGTCTTCACGAACGCGGGTATCGGTATCGATCAGTGCCTGCTCGATAAACTGCTCGTAGGGCGAGTTGCCGTGCGGGGTAAACAGCGCAGCCACTTGCGGGAAGAGCTGCTGGAACAGGCCATACTCGCGCAGCAGTTTGTAGGTCGCCAGACCGTCGCCAGCCAGGAACAGCTTGAGGGTCTCCTCAAACAGGCGGGCAGCCGGGATGTCTTGCAGCAGTGGCGCCAGCTCCTTGATGGGGGCGGCAGTACGCGGGCTGATGGTCATATCCAGCTTGGCGGCAAAGCGCACAGCGCGCAGCATACGCACCGGATCTTCACGATAACGGGTCTCGGGATCGCCGATCAGCTCAAGCTTGCGCTCGGCCAGATCTTCCAGACCCCCTTCGAAATCGTGCAGGGTGAAATCTTTGGCGCTGTAGTAGAGGGCGTTGACGGTAAAGTCGCGGCGCTCGGCATCCTCTTCGATGGTGCCGTAGACGTTGTCGCGCAGCAGCATGCCTTCATCAGACTGGGCCGACACATGTTTGCTGGTATTGACCTGATGGTGGTGACCCCGGAAGGTGGCCACTTCGATCACGTCACGACCAAAGACAATGTGGGCCAGGCGGAAACGACGGCCAATCAGGCGGCAGTTGCTGAACAGCGCCTTGATCTGCTCCGGCGTCGCATCGGTTGCGATGTCGAAATCCTTGGGCGTCTTCCCGAGCAGCAGATCCCGGACTCCGCCGCCGACCAGGTAGGCCTCATAGCCCCCTTTGTTCAGGCGATAGAGCACCTTGAGTGCATTCTCGCTGATCTCTTTGCGCGAAATAGGGTGCTGATCACGGCTTAAGGTACGACGTTGACCGGCGACACGGGCTGGAATGGGGGATTCCACCGACTGCTCGCCGTCTTCCTTGCCGAGCACCTTGCGGCAAAAGTTTGCGATCTGGGAAAAAATGGTACACCTCTTCATGACTTCTAAATTGACGGGAGGCCAAAAAATAGCGGCCTATCATAGCTCACGCCTAACCAAATGAAAAACCGTGCTGACAATTGATCCCGCATGAAACCGTCTGCCAGCGAAAATAGCGGTCAATCTGCACATAGCTCACGCCTGCACAAATGAAAAACCATGTGGCTACTTCAGCTCATTTGAATCAAACCGAGCCAAAAAATAGCCGTCTATCTGCGCATAGCTCACGTCCTATTACACGAAAACCGACTCTTTTTACTCAAGGTCCAGCGGGATTTTCTCGCTGGCGGGCACCCGTTCTAGCCGCCAGTTGGCGATGCCCCACTCGATGATCTCGTCGATCCGGCTCGTCATCAGCTCGGGCGGCGGGCACTGGCCGAGGAAGTGCAGCGCCTGCCACAGGGCCGGTCGCACCTCATCAAGCGCCAGTGCCGGCGCATGGTTCTGCTTGGAGAGCTTGTTGCCATCTGCCAGCACCGCCAGCGGCAGATGCACCCAGTCGGGCACCGGCGCCCCCAGGGTCTGGTAGAGGGCAATCTGGCGCACCGTGGGCTCCAGCAGATCGGCACCGCGCACTATCTCGGTGATGCCGCTGTCCATATCATCCACCACCACCGCCAGGTTGTAGGCGTAGAGCCCGTCGCGGCGACGGATAATGAAATCCTCCTCGGCGAGCGCCGCCGGTACCGCGATATGGCCCTGCAAGCGATCGTCGAAGTGGTAGACCGGATGGTGCTGGCGCAGCCGGGCGGCGCAACCTTCGGCCGCAAGCCCGAGGGTGCGGCAGTGGCCGCTGTAGAAACCGCCCGCGGCCATGATTTCTCGCCGGGTGCAACGGCACCAGTAGAGGTCCCCCTCCCGATAGAGCTGGTCGATGATCTCGTCATAACGGCCGTGGCGCGCGCTCTGGAACATCACCTCCCCATCCCACTCGAGGCCATATGACTCAAGAGTCTTGAGGATCAGGTGCGCTGCCCCTGCCATTTCCCGCGGCGGATCGATATCTTCGATGCGTACCAACCAGCGTCCCTGCTGCGCTCTGGCCTGCAAAAAGCTGCCGAGGGCGGCGATCAGCGAACCGAAATGAAGCGGGCCTGAGGGTGAGGGGGCAAAGCGGCCGACATAGGGACGTACAAGGGGTGAGGACGGGGGATTCACTGGCATGACTATTCGGGTAAGCGATTCATTGAGGCTGCATTCTGGGGCGCGACCGCCAAAAGCTCAATAAAAAAGGGAGCCCGCGAGCTCCCTTTTTCATATACCAGAGGGTCGGGATCAACCGGCCATCTGTTTTTCCTTGATCTCGGCCAGCGTCTTGCAATCGACACAGAGGTCGGCAGTCGGACGGGCTTCCAGACGACGGATACCGATCTCGATACCGCAGTGTTCGCAGTAACCGAAATCATCGTCTTCAAGCAGCTGCAAGGTCTTCTCGATCTTCTTGATCAGCTTGCGTTCACGGTCGCGGGTACGCAGTTCAAGAGCGAACTCTTCTTCTTGCGCGGCACGATCCACGGGATCCGGGAAGTTGGCAGCCTCGTCTTTCATATGGTCGACGGTACGATCAACTTCCTGCATCAGTTGGTTGCGCCAGGCACCCAGGATCTTGCGAAAATGCGCCTTTTGTTGGTCATTCATGTACTCCTCACCCGGCTTTTCCTGGTAAGGCGCGACACCCGCAATGGCCAGGGGGCCCAGAGATTTCCTGTTTTCGCCTGTTGGCATGCCCTGTCTCCTAATTCAGCACGCTACCCGTGCCATCCATAAATTGAGGGCGACATCTATAGCAGAAGGGTAACGGGTAAGCAAACGAGCCGTACCAATAATGTTACCCACTCCAATATTTATGCACTCCCCTCGGGTAACAGGTGACCAGATTCAAACGGGATAAACCCTTGAGCCACCATGCCTTGCACCCCAACATGGGGCCGATAGCATAAAATTTCAACCCCCGCCGCGATTGCCTGCTCAATTAGCAGACTATAGTGCGGATCTATATGGGTTGCAGGGCGCATCCGGCTTATTCCGGAGTGCAACACCATAAATAGCAGCACGGCCCTGTGGCCCGCTGCTTTCATCGCCATCAACTCGCGCAAATGCTTGGCACCACGGGCGGTGACCGCATCGGGGAAGTAGCCCATACCCGGATCTTCACGTTCGTCGAGCAGGGTGACCGATTTTACCTCGATGTAACAATTGCCCTTCTCGTCATCTTCCAGCAACAGATCGATGCGACTATTCTCTTCGCCATACTTCACCTCGGTGCGCAACCGGCAGTACCCCGCCAGCGGAGCGATGGCCTCCTGCTCGATCAGCTCCCGGGCAATCTGGTTGGCGCGCGCCGTGTTGACGCAGATAAAGTGGCCCGCCGGGCTCTCGGCGATCTCCCAGCTGTTGGGCAGCTTGCGCTTGGGGTTATCGGAGGTGGAGTACCAGACCCGAGTACCCGGATCGGCACAACCGGTCATGGCACCGGTATTGGCGCAATGGATGGTAATGACCTCGCCGTTATCGAGTTGCACATCGGTCAGAAAGCGCTTGTAGCGGGCCACCAGCTGGCCCGATTGCAGGGGGGGATCAAAGATCACGGGTTAGCCCTCCGCGCGTCTTCTTTTACCCGGGCGCGCAGCGGCCAGCAGGCAAGCGGCTCGTAGCGTACCCCGTCCGGAGTCGAGATGGATTGATAGAGGCAGAACTCATCGGCCTGCAGCAGAAAATTTGGGGCAGGCAGGATGGCCGGAGCCTCACCCGCCTTGCGCGACAGGGTGACATGGGGGCGATAACCCTGCTCGCCATTGCCAAGGCGCAACTTCTCGCCGTGACGGCGCAGCGCCTTTGCCAGCACGGTCAGCTCGTTGGGCCACTCCTTCGGGCCAATCCAGGCAGCCTTGGCCCGGCTGAACCAGCCGGTCTCATCCAGCCTGATGGAGAGCGGCGGACAGTGCTGACGCTCCACGGCGGCGATCAGGCGGCGGGTGGTCAACTCGTCAGCCTCACCCAGAAATGCCAGGGTCAGGTGGAGGTTGGCTTGCGGCACCGGCTGACCGGGCCAGGGCAGCTGATCGCGCCAGGCGATGAGCTCGGGGGCGAGCTCCTTGACGGGCAGGGCAAAGAAGAGTTTGGCCATGTGGTGATAATGCCTTTTTCACGCTCATTGGATGGGCCCATTCTATGGCAGCTATCCGGCCATGTCTCGCCAGCCTCCCGCCCGAGTGGCCATATCCGCACATCCACTCACGGTGGCACGGGCGGCTGTGGCAGAATAGGCGCCGTTTTACCGGTTGCCACAGAAGGTGCTCATCGCTTTGTCCCAGCTCCCCATCGTTTCGGTATTGCCCGAACTCTTTGCCGCCCTCGACAGCCACACCAGCGTGATCCTGCAGGCGCCACCCGGCGCGGGCAAATCGACCATGCTGCCGCTGGAGCTGGTGCGTCAGAACCGGCTACCCGGCCGCATCATCATGCTGGAACCAAGGCGCCTTGCGGCGCGCAATATCGCCACTTTTCTGGCGCGCCAACTGGGGGAGAAGGTGGGCGAGCGCATCGGCCTGCGAGTGCGTGGCGAGAGCCGCACCAGCGCAGCAACCCGGCTCGAGATCGTCACCGAAGGGGTACTGACCCGGATGTTGCAGCAAGACCCGGAGCTGACTGGCGTTTCGCTGGTGATCTTCGATGAGTTCCACGAACGCAGTCTGCACGCCGATACCGCGCTGGCCTTCGCCATCGAGAGCCAGCAGGGATTGCGCGATGACCTCAAGCTCCTGGTGATGTCCGCTACCCTGGATGGCATGGCACTCGAGACCTTGCTGCCGGATGCCCCTGTGGTTCGCTCCGAGGGGCGCGGCTTTCCCATCGACTACCACTACCGCCCCGCCAATCGCCAGCAGTGGCTGGAGCCGCAGGTCGGCGCCGTGGTACTCGAAGCGCTGGCCGCTCAAGATGGCAGCCTGCTGGTCTTTCTGCCGGGACAGGGTGAGATCGAGCGGTTGGCGCAGTGGTTGGCAGACAAACTGCCGGACGACGTGACCCTCGCCCCCCTCTACGGCCGCCTCGACATGGCGGCACAGCAAGCGGCCATCGAACCGGCGCCTGCCGGCCGCCGTAAGCTGGTGCTTACCACCAATGTGGCGGAGACCTCGCTCACCATCGAAGGCGTCTCTGTCGTTATCGACAGCGGGCTGGAAAGACGGGCCTCCTATGATCTGAAAAGCGGTGTCACCCGACTGGAGACTCGCCAGATAGCCAAATCCTCCGCCACCCAGCGGGCCGGTCGCGCCGGTCGTCTCGGCCCCGGCGTCTGCTACCGGCTCTGGAGCAGCGAGGTGCAGGAGCGGCTCGCCGAGCAGAGCCCGCCAGATATTCTCACTCAGGAGCTGACCGGCCTGCTGCTGGACGCCGCCCAGTGGGGAGCAAAGGTAGAAGATCTGCCGCTGCTGGACATGCCCCCCGCCGCTGCGGTGGCCAGCGCCCAGTGGCTGCTGGTGGCCCTTGGCGCCATGAAGCCGGAGGGTGAGCAACAACTCACTGCCGCTGGCCGCGCCATGGCCGCCTTCGGTACCCACCCTCGCCTCGCCCGCATGCTGCTGCGCGCCCGCGAGCTGGAGTCCGAGGGTCTGACAGGGATTGTCGCCGATGCCGCATATCTGGTGGCGTTGCAGGAAGAAGATCTGCGAGGATCGGAGCGCCTCTCTGTGCTGTTCCACCGCCGTCAAAGTGCCCTGCGTCAGGGGGCGGCCCGCTGGTTTGAGCGGCTTGGCGTGCGCCCTGCCAATGCGCAGGGTCAGTGGCTGGGGCTACTCTGTGCCCTCGCCTGGCCGGATCGCATCGGCAAACTGCGTAGTGGCTGTCGCTATCAACTCAGTGGTGGGGTGAGCTGCGATCTGGTAGAAGGTCATCCCTGTCAGGGGCAAGCCGCCCTTATCGCCATCGAGATGGGGCAGAACGATCGCGGCAGCCGCATCTTTATCGCCGAACCGGTCGATCTGGACGAGCTGGTACGCCTGCTGCCGGAACTGGTAAGCGAACGGCAGTGGTTCGACTGGGATGAACGGGAAGAGCGGGTGCGCGCCGAACGCCAGCAGGTGATCGGCGAGCTGGTGCTGAGCCAGCGACCGCTGACCGAACTCTCTGACGAGCAGAAAGGACGCTGCCTGCTGCAAGGCATTCGCCGCAAGGGGCTGCATGTGCTGCCGTGGGACGAGAGCGGCGAAGGGCTGCTGGCCCGCCTGCGGTGCGCCCGCGACTGGCTGCCCGATGAGGGGTGGCCCGCCATGGATGACGACAGCCTGCTGGCCACGCTGGAACAGTGGCTGCTGCCAGCGGTGAGCGGTATGACACGGCTGGAGCAGCTGAAGAGGCTCAATATGAGCGACATCCTGCGCCAATCCCTGCCCTGGCCGTTGCCCAAACGGCTGGACGAGGCGCTGCCGAGCCACTTTGCAGCGCCCACCGGCAGCCGGGTGCGGATCCGCTATCAGCCAGGGCAAGCACCGGTGATCCCGGTACGCATTCAGGAGATGTTCGGGCAAGGTTCGACCCCCTGCGTGGCCGATGGCAGGGTGCCGCTGGTGGTGGAGCTGCTCTCCCCCGCCCAGCGGCCGCTACAGATCACCGCCGATCTGGCCGCCTTCTGGACTGGCTCTTACGAGCAGGTGAAGAAAGAGATGAAGGGGCGCTATCCCCGCCACTACTGGCCTGACAATCCGCTGGAAGCGATGCCGACCAAGTTCACCAAGAAGAAGATGGGCATCTAGGTTCGACGGGTTAATCCCGCTCGGACGTTCGCGAATGCGACATAACAAGTAGAAAGGAAAGCAAAGAGGATTTATGGCAACCCAACGACGCAAGCGTGCCCCCAAGAAGGCAGCGCCCAAACGCACCATCTGGCGCAAGCTGTTCTGGCTTGGCTTCAAGCTCTCTCTGGTGGTGGCGGCCTTTATGGTGGTGTTTGGCATCTACCTCGATACCAAGGTGCGCGAGCGCTTCGATGGCGAGAAGTGGCAGCTGCCGGTGATGGTCTACAGCCGTCCGCTGGAGCTCTACCCCAGCCAGCGCCTGTCGCGGGACCAGATGCTGCGCGAGCTCAACATGCTGAGCTACAAGCAGGTGCGCCAGCCTCACACGCCGGGTGAATACACCATCAACGGCAACCGCATCGAGCTGATTCGCCGTCCGTTCGAGTTCTATGACGGCGCCGATGGTGCCCGCGGCCTGCGCCTCACCTTCAACGGTCCGCGCCTTGAGGGGATCCAGTCGCTGGAGAACCAGCGCCAGCTCGGTTACGCCCAGATGGACCCGGTGCTGCTCGATCGCCTCAATACCGAGGATCGGGAAGATCGCCTGCTGGTGCGCATCGCCGAGGTGCCCGACAGCCTGCTGGTGACCCTGCTCACCACCGAAGATCGCGACTTCTACCAGCATGGCGGCGTCTCGCCGGTGGCCATCATGCGCGCCATGTTTGCCAACCTGATCGCGGGTCGCACCGTGCAGGGGGGCAGTACCCTCACCCAGCAGCTGGCCAAAAACTTCTTCCTGACCCGTGAGCGCAGCCTGTGGCGAAAACTGCAGGAAGCCTATATGGCTGTGCTGATCGACTATCGCTACAGCAAGGACGAGATCCTCGAGTCCTACCTCAACGAGGTCTATCTGGGACAAAACTTCTCGCAAGGGGTCTACGGTTTTGGCCTCGCCTCCTACTTCTACTTCGGCATTCCGGTCAACGAGCTGGATATCGATCAGGTCGCCCTGCTGGTCGGTCTGGTGAAGGGCCCCTCCTATTACGACCCATGGCGCTTCCCGGAGCGGGCCAAAACCCGCCGTGATCTGGTGCTGAAGCTGCTGATGGATCACGGCAGCCTGACTCAGGCCGAATATGAGCTGGCCAGCCGTCAGCCCCTCGGCATCATCGCCCGCGGCCAGATGAGCTATGGCCGCACCCCGGCCTTTATGGGACTGCTCAAGCGTGAGATCCAGAGCCGGTTCGGTGCCGATCTGCTCAAGCAGTCCGGCCTCAAGATCTTCACCAGCCTCGACCCCATCGCCCAGCACGCGGCCGAGCGGGCGGTCGAATCGGGCCTCGCCGATATCGAGAAGCTGCGCGGCAAGAAGAAGCTGGAGGCGGCCATGGTGGTCTCCGACTGGCACAAGGGCGAAGTAGTCGCGCTGGTGGGTGGCCGGGATCCCCGCTACGCCGGGTTCAACCGGGCGCTGGATGCCCGCCGCCAGATCGGCTCGCTGGTGAAACCGGCGGTCTACCTGACCGGCCTCTCCAACGGCCTGACCCTGGCGACCCCGCTCAAAGATCAGCCGATCCGTATTCGCGGTCAGGATGGTCAGGTCTGGACGCCGCAGAACTACGATCGCAAGTTCCGCCAGAGCGTGCCGCTGATGGATGCGTTGGCCAGCTCCCTCAACGTGCCGACCGTCAATCTGGGTCTGCAGGTGGGGCTGGAGAAGGTAGTCGACACCCTGCACAAGCTGGGAGTCCAGCAGGAGATCCAGCCCTATCCGTCGCTGGTGCTGGGGGCGGTGGCCCTCTCCCCGCTGGAGGTGAACCAGATGTATCTGCCCATCGCCAATCAGGGACTGACCCAGCCGCTGTCGGCCATTCGCGCCGTGGTGAACGGGGATGGCAGCCTGCTCTATCAGCATGATCAGACCGCCAAGCGGGTCACCGACCAGCAAGCAAGCTGGCTGACCCTGTTCGCCATGACCAAGACGGTGAGTCAGGGCACGGCCCGCGCCCTCAGTGCCAAGTTCCCGGGCGCCACCATGGCGGCCAAGACAGGCACCACCAACGAGCTGCGCGACTCCTGGTTTGCCGGGATGGACAACAACGAACTGGTCAGTATCTGGGTCGGTCGCGACGACAACACCCCGGCGGGCTTGACCGGTGCCAGCGGTGCCCTGCAGCTCTTTAGCGGCTACATGAGCCAGCGCGGCGTCAACAGTCTGGGATTGAAGATGCCGGAAGGGGTCACCTGGGCCAACTTCTCCCGCGCCAGCGGCACCCGCGTCACCAGCGACTGCCCGGGCAGCCTGCAGGTGCCGGCCAAAGCCTCCACCATGGGCTCCCCGGCCGGTTGCGCCAGCAATGCGACACCACGCAGTGCGCTGGATGACTGGTTCGGCGGTTTCTTTAACTAGATCAACGACACGGGCAGCGCAGGCTGCCCGTTCACTATGCTGCTGACAAGGAAACACCATGACCTTTCCGCTGTTTGACGCCATCCACCATGTGGCCATCATCGCCAGCGATTACCCACGCTCGCGCCACTTCTACCACGAGGTGCTGGGGCTGCCCATCATCGCCGAGACCCTGCGCGAGGCGCGCCAGTCGTGGAAACTGGATCTGGCCCTGCCGGACGGCGGCCAGCTGGAGCTGTTCAGCTTCCCCTCGCCTCCCGAGCGCCCCTCCCGCCCCGAGGCGTGCGGCCTGCGCCATCTCGCCTTTCGGGTCAGCGATCTTGACCGGGTCATCGCCCATCTGCTGGCCCATCGGGTCGAGGTAGAGCCAGTGCGGGTGGACGAGCTGACCGGCAAGCGCTTTACCTTCTTCGCCGACCCCGACGGCCTGCCGCTGGAGCTCTACGAAGCGCCGCGCTGAGCCTGAGTCGGTCAAACAGTCGGCCAAACAAAAAGCCGCTCGGTTGCAACCGGGCGGCTTTTCTTATTGCTTCAGGTTATCAGGCGGTAGTCAGCATAACGACAGCCAGCGCCATCACCATCATGCCAGCCCAGCCGATGGGCTTGAGCCGCTCACCGAAGAAGAGCAAACCGCCCAGCGCCGTACCGACGATGCCGATAGCCCCCCAGGTGGCGTAGGCAACAGCCAGGTCAATCTGGCCACCACTTACCGCTTCCGAGAGCAGGGTAAAGGCGCCGAGTACCAGCATGATCCCCAGGAAGCCCCACCCCTTGTAACGAAAACCCTTGGAGCGGTTGATGGCCATGTTGGCGCCGATATCGATCAGTGCGGCACCCAATACAATCACAAACGGACTCATGCTGTGGCCTCCGCTTCTACTGACTTGTCTGCAGGCTCATCATGGGTCTCCCCCATGGTCACCATAACAATCCCCACTATCGCGAGAGCCAGGCCAATCAGCTCCTGAACGGTCACATCGTAACCAAGGAACATGACCGACACTATGGTGATCAGGGTGATCCCGAGCCCCTCCCAGAGCGCAAACGCAATACCAATGGAGATTGTTTTGGCGGCTTTCGCCAGCAACCAGTACGAGAAACCGATCAACAGCCACATCGGGATGTAATTCATCCAGCCAGCTCCCTGCTCGGGGATCATGGCCATGCTGGAGGTACCGGCGACCTCGGTCACGATGGCGCCGGTCAAAAATAGCCGGGCCAGAAACATACGACTTAATAACATATAAGATGCCTTTGTTGCTTCGACGGGAGAGATGGTAAACGGGGAGAAGCAACTCGCGACAATCGCTCAGCGTCGATTATTCCGACGCCACAGGTTTGCCTTGCCTTGGTTCGGCACGCTAAGGTGATGGTGAAAAACTCCGTCATGGTCTGTAAAACATGAAGTTATATCAGATAGAGCTCTTTGTAGAGTCAGCCAATAGCGGCTCTATTGCCAACACCGCCCGTCGTCTCGGCAAAAGCCGCAGCGCTGTCAGCACCTCCATCGCAGCACTGGAAGTTGAGCTTGGCGTCGAACTTTTCGAACGAGGAGCCAATCAGAGTCGCCTGACCGAGATCGGCGAGCTGGTACTTGATGATTGCACTCGCCTGCTACAGGCGGCCAACAGCTTGCAGCAGAAGTGCAAACATTACGCCTCGGGTGCCGAAGTGGCGCTGCGGGTTGCCCGCGATGACGCCATCCCCGAGCAAGTGTGGCGCGAGATGCTGGCCAGCCTGCACAACCAATTTCCCGGCACCAGTATCTCGCTGGTGCTTGCCTCTCCGCCTGAACTGCCAGCGCTGGTTGAAGAGGGGTTCGTCGATGCCGCATTTGGCCTTATTACCGAGGATCAGGAGCGCAGCGGCCTCAACATCGATCTGCTCAACCCGATCCGCACCCTGATGGTGGTGGCGCCCAGCCATCCGCTGGCCGGACTGAAGCGGGTCAAACAGCAGGATCTGACCGATCACACCCAGGTCACTCTCTCGTATGTAGATGAATTTTCTGTAAAAAGCCTGCTACCTGTGGGAGGCCAGCATATAGGTCTCTCCAGCTTCGAGTTGATGCGCAACGCGGTCCTCGATGGGCTGGGCTGGGCAGTTCTCCCCTCGCCACTTATCCAGAGCCAGCTGCGACAAGGCACCCTGCTGACCCTGAAGCACAAGTTCAGCCTGCAGTGGCGAGACTATGGCGTCTATCTGGCAGAAAATGCCTATCACGGCAAAGTATTGGCCTGGTTGAAAAAATCGATCCAGAGTTATCTTGAGCCTTTCGAGTAAAGATGAAAGAGGCGGTGCCAGCTCACGATATCTGCTTATCCTGATGATCCTGACAGAGGTGATCGTGCATACTCTTCACATACTCATTGAGCGCCGGAGGCGTAACCGATATGAGCAGTGCCCAAGACAAGGACGATATCTGGCTGGATGACGACATCATCGAACTCGATGATGAAGAGGTCGTGGTCCCCAAGGCACTCAATCCCTGGCAAGTGCTGATCGTGGATGATGAGCCGGATATTCATCACGCCACCCGGCTTGCCCTCTCCAATATTCAATACAAATCTCGCCCGCTCGAGCTGCTCAACGCCTATAGTGGTGCAGAAGCCGCCACCATGCTGGAGGCCAATCCCAGGATTGCCCTGATCCTGCTGGATGTGGTGATGGAGACCGAAGATGCCGGTTTGCGGCTGGTGCACCGGATCCGCAACGAGATGCGCAACTCGCTGGTGCGGATCGTGCTGCGTACCGGCCAACCCGGTCAGGCACCGGAACAAAGGGTGATCCTCGATTACGACATCAACGACTACAAGACCAAGACCGAGTTGACGGTACAAAAACTCTTCACCACCGTCATCGCCTCCCTTCGCTCCTACGAAACCCTCAGCGCCATCGACAAGAGCCGACAGGGACTCGGCAAAATTCTGGAGGGCGCGGGCGATCTCTACCATCTCCATTCACTCAAGGAGTTTGCTTCCGGCGTGCTCAAACAGATCAGCGCCATTCTCGATGTGGGCACCGAAGGGGCCATCTGTGCCGAACGCCGTCCAGGCGAACATGGGCTTGAGATCCTGGCGGCAACCGGAGACTACGAGGCGCTGCTGGAGGAGAAGAGCCTTGATGAATTTTCTGCCCTGAAAGAGTCGGTCATGAAGGCGTTAAACGAGCGCTGCAACCGCTTTGAACACCCGCAGGACTCTCTCTATATTGCAGCCCAGAATGGCCGCGAGTTCGTGTTGAGCTTCACCCCGACCCAGCCTCTGGATCCTCTCGAGTGCGACCTGCTGGATGTCTTCTGCCAGCGCATCTCGGCGGCCTACGACAATCTCTATCTCTACAACCAGCTGCTTCGTGCCCAGGAGGCCACCGTGGTGGCGCTGGCGGCGCTGGCGGAGTTTCGTGATTCCGATACCGGCGAGCATGTCTTGCGGGTGCAGAAGCTCTCGGATGCCATCGTGGCCGAATTGAAGCAGATGGCGGTCTACCCGGAGCAACTGACTCCGGAGTTTGTCGAAATGATCGGTATGGCTTCCATCCTGCACGATGTGGGCAAGGTGGGCACCCCGGACCATATCCTGCACAAGCCCGGCCGTTTCGACCCGGAAGAGCGGGCCATCATGGAGCAGCACGCCGGCATCGGCGCCAATATCCTGCACAAGGCGGGCGAAATGGTGGAGGGAACCAGTTACCTCTCTCTCGGCGCCGAAATCGCCCGGGGCCACCACGAGCACTTCGATGGCAAGGGCTATCCGCTGCAGCTGGCTGGCCAGCAGATCCCGCTGTCGGCGAGGATAGTGGCGGTGGTCGATGTATTCGATGCCCTGCTCAGCAAGCGCCCCTACAAGGAGCCCTGGACGCTGGCGCAGACCATGGAGTATATCCAGTCCCGCTCCGGTACCCAGTTTGACTCTCATGTCGTAACAGCCCTGTCGCGACTGGTCAACGAATCGAGACTCCCCTACTCGCTCTGACCCTCTTTGCTCGCAACTCCACATGCCCTGCCGGTGACCAAGGTCAGCTGCAGGGCATCAAAACAGCCGTTTTGTTGCACCCCGCACACATCAACGCGCCGTAAAGCGGAAACATCCCCCTTCTTTGTTAGCGATGCCCGCTGAAATATGGTCATTTAACATCACATCGCTATAATATCGGCCTGCAAACCTGATACTAACAACGAAGGAATTATCATGAGCCTGAACCTGGTACCGGCCGGCAAGAGCCTGCCCGACGATATCTATGTCATCATCGAAATCCCGCAGAATGCCGACCCGATCAAATACGAAGTCGACAAGGACAGCGGTGCTATTTTCGTCGATCGCTTCATGTCTACCCCGATGTTCTATCCGTGCAACTACGGCTACGTGAACGCGACTCTCTCTCTGGATGGTGACCCCGTCGACGTACTGGTTCCGACCCCCTACCCGCTGCTGGCCGGTTCCGTCATTCGCTGCCGTCCGGTTGGCGTGCTGAAGATGACCGACGAATCTGGCGAAGATGCCAAGATCGTTGCCGTACCGCACTCCAAGCTGACCAAGCAGTACGACCACATCCAGGATGTGAACGATCTGCCGGAACTGCTGAAAGCCCAGATCCAGCACTTCTTCGAGCGCTACAAAGAGCTGGAAGCGGGCAAATGGGTCAAGGTGGAAGGTTGGGGCGACAAGGCTGCTGCCGAAGCCGAGATCAAGACCTCTGCCGAGCGTTACGCTGCCAAGTAAGCGTCACCCGGAATAAAAAAGGCGCCTTATGGCGCCTTTTTTGTCGGTGTTTGCGGCAGCTGACCTGCCGCATCTCCGGCAGGATTGCCCTGAATGTATATTTCACGACCATCTTTCTGGTAGGGACGATAGTAATCACCGCCACAGCGATAGCCACCGCCCGGCTGGCTCATCAGCTCGCAGTTGACCGGCAATACCTCCAGCCACTTGATAGCCTGCTGGTAGCGCAGCCACTCCTGCCATTCGTGTTCGCGCGCCAACTGATCGCGCAGGGCAAAGGTATCCGCAATGGACATCCCCTTGTTGACGATCACCTGACCCGCCATGGCTGGCAGGCTGAGCAGCCCAAACAGCACTATGATCCAAGGCTTCATAACCCCTCCAGAGTGACTTAATTTCACAATTAAATTAAAAGTCACATCAATCTGTTATCCAGATCACAAAACGAAACATCACCAAAGTGGTGCCGGCTCACCTAGTTGTTAATTATCGTCCACGGCAGGAAGCACCACCATGAAGCTGACCCCCGCGCTGTTGCTCAGCCTCACTCTCAGCACCACCCTTGGCGCCACAAGCAACGCCAGCGAGATCAACATGAGCTGGCAGTGGCAATCCACCGATGGCCAGCGCAAGCACTTCCAGCTGACCACCGACGATCAGGTGATGGCCGCCAGTCGCCACGAGATGAGCCTGCTGAAGGCCTCTCTCACCAATCCGCTGGAGACCCTTTACGCCTACATCAGCCCGCGGCTCTACAACAGCATCAACCTGATCAACCAGAGCAGCCCCGAGACCGCTACCAAGTTTCGCAATCTGGAGCAGGCCTTCACCCTGCGGGACGACAGCATGGAGTCGCTGCTGTTCTGGCAAGCCTACCAGCAGTATCAGGAGGATGCCTTCTACCAGATGAGGGTGATCCCCTGCGTCCATCCGGCCAATCGCAAACTGCCTTGCGTGCGACCCGATTACTCCCAGCTCTTCTACCACTTCAAAGGGCACCTCAAGCCACTGGCGCAGCAGTTTGCGGCCAAGGATCTCGCCACCAGCGTCAGCCTGCTGCAGGAGTGGCTGAACGCCATCCCCACCCAACCGGAGCAGTTGGATCACTTCGCGCCGCCGCTGCAGGCGTTGCAGGATAACAAGGCCGACAGCGACGAGAAGGCGCTGCTGATGGCCAGTCTGCTGGCGGAGCTGGCCCCGCAATATGTGCTCAGCATCATCTATCCGGATATCAGCATCGGCAGCGTCTCCCCTGCCTGGCTGGCCATTACGGCAGACAGTGGCGTACCCGGAGATGTGGTGGTGATCAACAATCAGCGCCATGTGCTGCTGACCGGCTCGTCCCTGCTGGCCCAGCAGATGACCATGGCCAAGATCCCCCTCATCAGCGAGTCGCTCTACTGACGCAGACAGCTCAGACCAGCAGCCAATTCATTGATTTTTATCGATGTCATGCCATCCTAGCTGCCCTTGCCAGCCAACCACCTGACTGGCGGGGCGCCGACGCTTCTGAATTGCGATCTTATTTAACACTTTTTAAACAGATCCGATCAGTTTAGGATGAAGCTCGCCCATTCCCTCAATCCGAAACTCGTTATAACATAACAAATGGAGTGTCATCAGGATGAAACATCTCGTACTTACTTTGGCGCTGCTGCCATCTCTGGTCTTTGCTCACAATTTCAAGGATGGCAACCCGGTGCCGCTGGTCAATGTCAGTGACAAAGGCGAGCTGGTACTGAATGGCAAGGAGATCGGCTACCAGCCGTGGCAGAGCACCTCACTCACCGGCAAGGTGTTCCTGATCCAGCATATTGCCGGTCGCTCCAGTGCCAAGGAGCTGAACGCCCCGATGATCGAGGCGATCAAGGCCGCCAAATTGCCGCAAGACAAGTACCAGACCGTTACCGTCATCAACAGCAATGACGCTATCTGGGGCACCTCCGGCTTCGTGAAGAGCAGTGCCGAGGACAGCAAGAAAGAGTTCCCCTGGTCCGCCATGGTGCTGGATGCCAAGGGCATGGCGCGCAACGCCTGGGATCTGACGCCGGAAAGCTCGGCCATCATCCTGCTGGATAAAGAGGGCAAGGTGCTGTTTGCCAAAGATGGCCAGCTCGATGCCAACAACATTGCTACCGTGATGGGGCTCATCAAGTCCCATCTCTAAGTCAGAGAGAAAGGGCGCTGATGGCGCCCTTTCCATAAGGGTCTATGGGTCGTATCAAACTGAAAATCTGGCTCTTGCTGCTGGGCTGGTTATGGCTGCAGCCTGCCCTTGCCCGGCACCAGTTTGAATCCGTCCTGCCCGGCCACGACGACCATCACTGTCTGGTCTGCGCCCTCCATCTGGATGGCAAGCAGGTCATCACCGCTACCCCCTATTGTTTCCCCAGTTCGACCTCTGTTTTGCCCGCTGTTGCAATCATGCAACGCTCGGCAAATACCGCCACGCTTCACAGCTATGCCATCCGTGCGCCGCCCGCCTCTGCTTTTCTCTATCCCTTTGTTTAATTTCGCTATTTGTTTTGAAAAAGGATTAAAGATGAAAGCAGTTACTCTGTTGCTGGCCGCAGCGGCCTTTGGCGCACACGCCAATCACGACGAACACGAGAGCCACAGCCACGGCGCCCACGAGCATGGCCACGGCCACCTCAATCTGGTGGTCGATGGCGACCAATTGATGATCGAACTGCAGGCACCCGCAGCCGATCTGGTGGGCTTCGAGCACGCTGCCAAGAGCGATGAAGAGAAGGCGCAGTATGCCAAAGCGGTCGCCCGCCTCCAGCAGCCTGACGCCCTGTTTCGCTTCGACCCGGCAGCTGGCTGCAAACTGACCCAGCAAGAGATGCAAGCTGCCAAAGAAGAGCATGATCACGACCATGACCATGACCATGACCATGACCATGACCATGACAAGGCTGCCAGCGACAAACATGAAGACCACCATGATCATGACGAAGCGGGTCACGCCGATATGGGCGCCATGTACACCTACACCTGCGCCACCCCGGCCAAACTGACCGGCCTTGAGGCGACCCTGTTCAGCGTCTATCCGAGCCTTGAGAAGCTGAGCGTGCAGGGGATCCTGCCCACTGGCCAGACCGCTGGCGAGCTGACCCCGTCCGCCAACAAGCTGAGCTGGTAACGCCATGAAAAAAGCCGTGGTTGAGATCCGCGATCTGGCCTTTGCCTGGCCAGGTGGCGACGCTGTACTCGATCTGCCCGCCCTCACCATCCGCGAGGGTGAGCGGGTCTTTATCAAGGGCCCGTCGGGCTCTGGCAAGTCGACCCTGCTCGGGTTGCTGGCCGGGATCCAGACCGCCAACCACGGCACCCTGGAGGTGCTGGGCCAACCATTGGCCCGGCTCTCTGGCCGTGCCCGTGACCACTTCCGGGCAGCCAATCTGGGTTATATCTTCCAGCAGTTCAATCTGCTGCCCTTTCTCTCGGTGCAGGACAACGTGACAGCTGCCCTCACCTTTTCGCCCGCCAAACGGGCCCGCCTGCAAGGGAGCCCGGAGCAGGAGGCGCGCCGTCTGCTGGCGGAGCTGCAACTGCCGGATGAGGCGCTGCATCGCCCCGTCCATGCCCTCAGCATCGGCCAGCAGCAACGGGTTGCCGCCGCACGGGCGCTGATCGGCTCGCCACCGCTGGTGATTGCCGACGAGCCCACCTCGGCCCTCGACACCGACAACCGGGCAGCCTTTATCAAGCTGTTGTTCGAGGAGTGCGACAAGCAGGGCTCGACCCTGATCTTCGTCAGCCACGACCCTTATCTCGAACCCCTGTTCCCGCGGGTCGAAAACCTGCAACAGCTCAACCGGAGGGCATCATGCTAAAGCTAGCCCTGCAAAGTCTCTGGGCCCGCCGCCTTACCGCCGGGCTCACCCTGCTGGCCGTCGCCATCAGCGTCACCCTGCTGCTCGGGGTGGAGCGGGTGCGCACCCAGGCCCGCGAAAGCTTCTCCAACACCGTCTCGGGGACCGATCTCATCGTTGGCGCCCGCTCCGGTCAGGTGAACCTGCTGCTCTACTCGGTGTTTCGCATCGGCAACCCCACCAATAACGTGGGGTGGGACTCCTATCAGGCCATCAAACAGAAACCCGGCGTCGCCTGGACCATCCCGCTCTCCCTTGGTGACTCCCACAAAGGATTTCGGGTGCTCGGCACCAATGGCGACTACTTCACCCACCTGAAGTACGGTCAGCAACAGTCGCTGCAACTGCGCGAGGGGCGGCCATTCGACACGCCGTTTGAAGCTGTGCTCGGCGCTCAGGTGGCCGAGAAGCTCGGCTATCACCTCGACCAATCCATCGTCATCGCCCACGGCGCTGGCAACACCTCGTTCAGCCAGCACGACAATCTGCCGTTCAAGGTGGTGGGTATTCTGGCGCCGACCGGTACGCCCATCGATCGCACCATCCATGTGCCGCTGGCGGGGATCGAGGCGATCCATCTCGGTTGGGACACCGGCCGCCACAGCAAGAACGTGACACCGGAGCAGGCGCTGGCGCAGGATCTCACCCCGAAAACCATCACCGCCTTTATGGTGGGGCTGAGCAACCGCATTCTGGCGTTCCAGCTGCAGCGCAGCGTCAACACCTATCCCAAAGAGCCGCTGATGGCGATCCTGCCGGGGGCCGCCCTGCAGGAGCTGTGGAGCCTGATGAGCGTGGCGGAAACCGCCCTCTCGGTCATCGCCGGTTTCGTGGTGGTGGCGGGCCTGATCGGCATGCTGACTACCCTGCTGGCAGGGCTTAACGAACGACGCCGGGAGCTCGCCATCTTGCGATCCCTCGGCGCGGGCCCTGCCCACCTGTTCCTGCTGCTGGCGCTGGAGGCCATGGCGCTGACCACGGTCGGCATCGCTCTCGGGGTCGCCGTGCTCTATCTGGGGCAGGGGCTTGCCTCGCCCTGGCTGCTCAGCCACTATGGCCTGCAACTGAGTCTGGGGATGCCGAGCGCCTATGAGTGGCAGTTGCTGGGGGTAGTCTGGCTGGCAGGCATGGTGATTGGCCTGCTCCCTGCCGCCCGCGCTTACCGCTACAGCCTGAGCGATGGCATGAGCATTCGCGTCTAGCGAGACGCCCAAAAATAGAAACAGAAGGACAGATGATGAAGTGGAAAATTGTGGCGCTGCTCGCCAGCCTGCTGGTACTGCCCGCCCTGGCCGCCGATTACAAGACCATCGACTGGGATGTGCTCATCCCGGAAGGGGAGAAACTGCTGCCACCTCCCCAGGTCAATCACGAAGATCCCATGTCGGTGCCGCAACCGGTGGGGGGGGTAAACAAGAAGCTGGACAACCAGGATGTGCGCATTCCGGGCTTCGTGGTGCCACTGGAGGGGGATGCCAAGAAGATCACCGCCTTCCTGCTGGTGCCCTACTTCGGCGCCTGCATCCATGTGCCGCCGCCCCCCACCAATCAGGTGATCTATGTGAGCTACCCCAAGGGTGCGCCGGTGGATGATCTGTGGGATGCCATCTGGGTGAAGGGCAAGATGCGCACGGTCAGCTCCAGCCACGAGATGGCCACCGCCTCCTATTCGATGGAAGCGGTCGAGGTGAGCGTCTACGAGGAGTAATCCTCCCGTTGCAAAAAAAAGCGGCCTCCACGGAGGCCGCTTTGTTATCTTGGCATCCCGGTTGGAGTAACATTCAGCTCCAGAACCTGTGCGAATGGAGTCAGCATGGCAGACCTCCCCCCCCCGAAAAAAGAGAGTTCGATCCTGAGCAGCCAGGAGCAGACCCTGCGTCTGGCCCGCAGTCGCGGCATCGACGGCATGCTCACCCGCAACACCGACAGCACCTTCGAACAGCGCGCCACCTTTCGCCATCTAGCGGATCAGGCCGCCCGCCAGCGCAATCTGGAAGCCATCATGGTGATGGCCTCCCGCCACTGCGAAGAAACGGCGGCCGGCGGCGAGATGGACAGCGACTGGCTGACCCGCTTCCTGCAACTGGCGGAAGATATCAGCATGGTGCCGATGCAGCAGCTGTGGGGGCGGATCTTCGCGCTGGAAGTCGCCACGCCGGGCCGCTTCTCCATCCGGGCGCTCGCCACCCTCAAAGAGATGACCCAGCGCGAGGCCCAGCTGTTCCAGCGCATCTGTTCACTGACCTGCCACTACACCGGCAGCGACGAGCAGCGACTGCTGCTGGGGCTGCACAAGGGAGCGACCCTGCTGAGTCGCGCCAAGGCAACGCGCCTTGGCCTTGGCAAATACCGACTGCCCTACAACGCCCTGCTGCAACTGTTTGAGCTCGGGCTGCTGCATCGCGCGGAGCTGGAGTCCGGCCCACTACCCGCCGATGGGGTCGAGCTGGAGTTCGGCAACCAGCGCTGGCGGCTGCAGTGCAAGCAGAACAACATCACCCTGCTCTACTACCGCCTCACCCCGGTGGGCAACGAGCTTGCCCAGCTGCTGCAAGAGTCGCCGCTGGAGGAGTACCTGCAGGATCTGAAAACTGTGCTGGTGCAGGGTATCCAGATTGAAGTGATGCAGCTCGTCAGCGCCCCCTCCTCACCCGCTCCCGACCCTCTCCCCTGAGCTCTGGCGGGGCAGCTGATGCCCCGTCGGTTCGTGGTTCTTTCGCATCAAGCTGCTGGCTCCAAGCTTGTTGGCTTGTCCAGAATAGGTTGCAAATTGCAGATGCCGCAGAGGCACACTCCGTCAGATCCGTTGCATATTGCAAACAGCAACGATCTTTTCCTGCCAAAACGGCACTAATAACACATCAATCATTAGCTTTTGCCAGCTGGCCCGCCCTTTGCACATGTCTTGATGCAGATCAAAATTCAACCATCACAGCTCGGGAGCAAGGCCATGAGAGTCAATCAACCGGTTACCCAACGCGAACGTCTCTATCCAGACCACCAGAGCCTGATCTCCACCACGGACCTGGAGAGCCGCATCACCTACGCCAACGAGGAGTTCTGCGAGATTGCAGGCTTCCAGCTCGACGAGCTAGTGGGGGAACACCACAATCTGGTGCGTCATCCTGACATGCCGAAACAGGCCTTTGCCGATCTGTGGAACCATATTCGCGAAGGCAAGAGCTGGATGGGGCCGGTGAAAAACCGCAGCAAAAGTGGCGATCACTACTGGGTCAGCGCCTTTGTCACCCCCATCAAGGATGCCAGTGGCCGGGTGGTGGAGTATCAGTCGGTGCGCACCGCCCCGAGCGAGGAGATCAAACAGCGGGCCGAGAAGGTCTATGCCGACCTTCGCAACAACAAACTGCCGCTGGCGCTCAAGTTGCCCACCTTCTCCCATACCCTGACCATCAACCTCTGCCTGCTGCTGAGCCTGCTCGCCATGTTTGCACTGGGCTACAACCACGACATGAACTGGCAACTGGCGCTGGTCGCCCTGCCGCTGGCGATAGCGGCCATCACCCTGAATGCCCTCTCCCGCCGCCTCGGCAAGCTCAACAAGATGGCCCGCAGCCGCTTTGACAACCCGCTGATGCAACTGCTCTACACCAACAAGGTGGACAACATCGCCGCCATCGAACTCTCGATGGTGATGAATCAGGCCGAGTTCAACGCCGTGCTGGCCCGCACCCAGCAGACTTGCAGCAAGATCCTGCAGGCCGCCGAGGGGGATCTGCGCAACGCCGAATCCATCACCGACAACCTGCAACAGCAGCAGGCCGAAACCAATCAGGTAGCGACCGCCGTGACCGAAATGTCGGAGTCCATTCGCGAGGTTTCACAGAGCTCCAGCGAATCCTCCAGCCTGCTGGACGAGACCGCCGACCTGTTCAAGAGCGGCAACCACAGTGTGGCCGAAACCGTGGCCGCCGTGGCGGGCATGAACAGCGAGCTGACCACCTCCAAGAGCGTGATCAGTGCGCTGGTTGGCCACTGCCGCGATATCGACGGCATCCTCGATGTGATCAACAACATCGCCAACCAGACCAACCTGCTGGCCCTCAATGCCGCCATCGAAGCGGCCCGGGCTGGCGAAGCGGGTCGCGGCTTCTCGGTAGTGGCCGATGAGATCCGCACCCTCGCCATAAAGACCCAATCCTCGACCAGCGAGATCCAGAAGATGATCACCGAACTGCAAACCAGCGCCGGGGATGCAGAACAGGCGATGGAGAAGGGCTGCCAACTCTCCGAAAGCTGCCAGCAAAAAGCCTCGGCGACCGGCACCATACTCCAGCAGATCAACGATATGCTGCAGCAGGTGGCCTCCGGCAGCGGCCAGATTGCCCAGGCGGTACAGGAGCAGTTCCACGTCACCGCCGAGATCAACCGCAACGTGCTCAGCATCAAGACCCTGGCCGATGACTCCAGCGTCGGCAGCCAGCACGCCGTGCACGGCATCACCCAGCTGGTAAACCAGTTAAGCGATCTCGACCGGCTGGTACGCCAGTTCCAGAAAGGGGCTCCGGCGACCCAAAGCCGCTACGAAGTGGCCACCACCCGCGCCGTGCCGGTTCGCCAAGCCAGATAACCGCTACCCAAACCATCACCGCAGAAAAACCCTATGGGCCTTTGGGCCCATAGGGTTTTTTAATGCCCGCCAGCAAGAGGACGATACTCCCGCTTCACCGTTCGATTTTCCCCTGCGCTGATGGGGGCCGCTGTTGAGCGGTTATATCGCCGCCAGTTATTTATTTATTAATTTATTGATCTTGCTCAGAAAACCGCCCACTTGCGCTTTTCTCCCCAGCCCCATTCGGTAACATAGCAGCTTGCCAACCTCTCGCTGGAGTCAGCCATGAGCTATGGCCAGAACAAGACCGCAGGTAAAAAGCAGCAGACTGGAGGCTGTAATTCAGGTGCGGTAGCCTTGTCTAAGGAAATAGATAATTTGTTAGCGGTACACTCCACGAATTTCCCTGTCAAATTGACAGGTTTCCCCAATTTTAAATTGGTAATTATGTTTATTTTTTGATGCAGGCAGGGAAATATGAATGCACAGAGTGATAATGAAGAGGATCAATATTTAGAACAAAACATTCTGCCTGATTTTAAATGTGTTGCATGTGGCGAATGTTGCCGACATATAAATCTAGTGCCATCACTTCAACACCTTCAGCTAGGTGATGGCATTTGCATCCATTTAAAAAATGACAAATGTGAAATATATGATGCTAGGCCTGATGTCTGTAACTATAAAAAATTGTATCGAGAGTTTAAAGATCTATATTCACCACAAGAATACCACAGACTATCAGTAGACCTATGCAATAAAATAATGGAAATTAAAACTCAGGATAAAAAATAAATGCATCATCTACAACAAAAACAAGAGCAGCAAGCGATTGATGAAATAAACGACATAAAGTTTCGGCAAGCAAATGGCTCATATCCAACCTCTTTTGAATATCCAATTGGCTTGCAATTTGAACTCACATCAAAATGCAATCTCACCTGCAAACATTGCTATAACTCTTCTGGCCTTGATCACTATAAAGACTCGATGACCCCTGAAGATTGGAATAATCTCGCCCATCAAATAGTTACTGATGGTGGAATTTTCCAAGCAATTATATCTGGTGGGGAGCCATTATTACTTGGCTCCCATCTTTTTGATTTTATGGATATTTTACATGCAGATGGCACAGCTTTTATTTTGATAACAAATGGCATGTTAGTTCGTCATTCAACTGTACAAAAACTGAAGAAGTATAAGTATTTTTGGGTCCAAGTATCAATTGACAATCTGCATGCAAATAAACATGATGAATTCCGAGGTGTTACTGGCAGTTGGCAAAAAGCCGTAGATGCTGCATTTCTTTTTTCTGGAGCTGGTTTACCTTTACGAATCGCACACTCCATTACACCAGATAACATTGACGATCTAGAAATGATGATAGACTTTTCTTACCAACTTGGTGCTTCATCCATAGTTTGTGGTGCGATAATGCCAAGCGGACGTGCTGTCGGCAGCACTAATTTAGTCCCAACCAATCAATCTTATTTAAATGAAATTTACGACATCGTTGAAAAAATGCAAATAAAGTATGCAGGAAGAATGCTGGTTCTTAATAGCGCGGAACACTTAACTGATATTTATAAAAAACAAGCCATGCCAAACTCTGCCGCTGTTATTAGACCAAATGGTGATATCAGAATGGATTGTACAATGCCATTTTGTATCGGCAATGTCAAAGAGGTCAGTATCAAAGATATATGGAAACAAAATGGTCTTAGTTGCTGGAACAGCAAGCAGGTAAAAGATTACATATCGAAGCTCGATAAATATGGTAATCACCCTAACCATCGCAATCATCTTGATCCAGATTTTAAAATTCAAAGCACAATCATTTAGGATGAATAGGAAGGAGTAAAAAAATGAAAAAATATTATAATAAACCAACTATTTTCGCTGATATTGGAAAAGTTGGTTTGCCTACGGTATTAGCTATTGGTGCCGTATCTGCAGCTGTTGGTGCCGCCTCAGTTGCAGTTGGAAGAATGGTGGGTAAAATTGATACTCAACAAAAAAATCATAATTTCAAATCAACATGTACGTCACACTTAACCATAAAAGGATTTGCATAATGAACACAATAAAAAAATCATATATCAAACCCCAGACAACCTTTAAGGCATCACCTGCATTAATGGCTGCTCCCTTGGCTTTTTTTTCGGCAGCAACGGCAGCAGCTGCCATAGCTGGTGCTGCTGTTGGGGCTGTAGCGACATCTAAATTGATGAGTGTTGAACCTAATAATTGCCAGAAAAATAACACTCTAAAACCTATAGAAGGACTACTCGGTGCCTAACACAACTGTATATGATATGATGGCGGAAATATATATTTCCGCCCATTTTAGAAAAATTCGTCACGATAATGACACTGGCTTTCTTATTATTATGGGTGACAACATTGAATTATCTTATTTCAATGATTCAGCCAAAGACATGCTTAGTACTTTAATGAATAATAAGCAGTGTCAAGTCAAAGATATTTTCAATGAAATTACATCATTATATGATGCACCCGAAATGCAACTAAAAAATGATATAGTTGACTTTTTACGAGATATGCAATGGAAAGGACTGATTTCTTTAAGAGTAGACAAAACGTTTTGATTTAAAATAATTAAATTAAGTGCTATCGTTTAATCATGCCCCCATATAAGCCAAACGTGACGCGGCTTCTGAGGTATGATCGCCAGCATTGACCGGCTAGTACCAAGCGACAGACCTCATGCTCAACCACGAAATGATCCTCAACCATATCGACGACATATTTGGCCAGCCCGTAGGTTCGAATAGCGCAGCATATTCAGACAATCGCGAATAACCCCGCCGCGATATAAGCAGGGATCGGAAGATCCCCTTGCGGGGTTGCTATCGGCTGCCTTGGAGTGGCTCAAGGCTCGTCGTTGCCACTATAAGCTGGATTTATTGGTTTTCCGATAATGACCCAACTTTTACTTATAGTGGCTACTGCCAGCCCATAAGCGCCCGTGGTGGCCCGCTGATCGGTCGCCGGGCGCTTGTTTTAGGTTCTTCCGATCCAATTACAGATAGTTCCCCTGCCGCAAGGCAGCCAGCAACTCATCCACCAGCTCTTCCACCGGTTTACCGGCATTAAGCAGATGAATTTCCGGCTGCTCCGGTGCCTCATAGGCGGAGTCGATACCGGTGAAATTGCGAATTTCCCCCGCCCGCGCTTTTTTGTAGAGCCCTTTGGGGTCGCGCTCTTCACAGACGGCGAGCGGCACATCGACAAAGACTTCGACAAACTCACCTTCGCCCAAGAGATTGCGTACCAGCTCCCGCTCGGCACGGAACGGCGAGATAAAGGCGGTGAGCACGATAAGGCCCGCATCCACCATCAGTTTTGCCACCTCGCCCACCCGGCGGATATTCTCCTGCCGCGCAGCATCATCGAAACCGAGATCGCCACACAGGCCGTGGCGCACATTGTCGCCATCCAGCAGATAGGTGTGCTTGCCTTGTGCCGCCAGCGCCTGCTCCAGCGCCCCCGCCAGGGTCGATTTGCCCGCCCCCGACAGCCCGGTAAACCAGATCACCAGCGGCTTTTGCCCTTTAAGCTCGGCCCGGCTCTGTTTGTCCACGGCATGCTTGTGCCACACGATATTGCTCATCCCACACTCCTTGATTGGCGCTCACGCCTCAAAACTTAAACTGTCCGGCACCACGGGGAGCCGCCTCAGACTATCAGCCGACAACGTGCTGGTGCCATGGCATTGCTCATCCCACACTCCTTGCTTGGCGATCACGCCTCAAAACTTAAACGGTCCGGAACCACGGGGAGCCGCTTCAGACTATCAGCCGACAACGTGCTGGTGCCATGACATTACTCATCCCAACACGCCTTGCTTGGCGCTTACGCCTTAAAACGGAAACAGCAGGGGCACCATCACAATCACCCCGAGGCTATAGGCCAGCGAGACCGGCAGGGCCAGCTTGAGGTAGTCCGGCATCTTGTAGTTGCCCGCGGCATAGACCATCAGGTTGGTCTGGTAGCCGTAAGGCAGGATAAAGCTGGAGCTGGCCCCGAACAGCACCGCCAGAATAAACGGCATGGTCGAGACATCCATGCTGAGCGCCAGCTGGTAACCCATGGGGAAGGCCAGCGCGGCGGCCGCGTTGTTGCTCATCAGCTCAGTCAGCACCAACGTAAACACATAGATACCGATAAAGGCGATGATGGGGCTGGCACCGTTGAACTCCCCCATCAGCCAGTCGGCGATAAGCTTGGCCAGCCCGCTCTTTTCCAGCTGATCGGCAATGGCCAGCGCCCCGCCCACCACCAGCCAGATATCCAGCGGAAAGCGGCGGCGGATCTCGTCCAGGGTCAGAATACGGGTGAGCAGCAGCGCCACCAGCATCAGCAGCAAGCCCTTGAACAGCGGCACCAGATCGAATACCGAGAGCGCCAACACCCCGAGAAAGCCCAGCACCACGGCGGCGCTACGCTTGCCATCGAGACGGGTGGAGGCTTCCAGCCCGCTCACCACCACAAACTCCCGTCCCAGCGATTTGTTGCGGGCAAACTGGGGGCCGGGGGCCAGCAGCAGGGTATCACCGGCATGCAGCTCAATCTGGCCGAGGCCACCGGTAAGCTGGGTTTCACCGCGGCGCACCGCCAGTACCACCGCATCGAAGTGGGTGCGAAACTCGGCATCCTTGATGGTCTGACCCACCAGCCGCGAGCTGTGGCTGACGATCACCTCCACCAGATGCTGGCCGTTGAGGCGGTGCTGGCCGTAGAGATCCAGCCCCTTCATCTCCTGCAACACACCGACGCTCTCCACATCGCCGCAAAACAGCAGTACGTCCCCTTCGTGCAGCTCGTGTTCCGGCTGCACCGGGCAGATCACCTCATCGCCGCGAATGATTTCCGCCAGATAGAGACTTTTCAGGCTGCGCAGGCCGTTCTCCTTGACGCTGCGCCCCGCCAGCGGCGAACCGGCGCCCACCTTGGCCTCGAGAAAGTAGCCGGATTCGCGGCTCATCTCGGTATCCTGCACCGGCAGGTGACGCGCAAACAGCAGCACGGCCACCAGACCGGTCAGCAAGGTGCCCGCCCCCACCATAAAGAAGTCGAACATGCCGAGCGGCGGCGCCCCCATCTTGATGAGGAAACTGTTGACGATCAGGTTGGTGGAGGTGCCGATCAGGGTCAGCACCCCGCCAAAGGTGGCCGCGAAACACATGGGCAGCAGCAGCCGCGACGGCGCATGGTTGGGGTTGCGTTTGACCGCTCCCAGCATGGAGGCCACCACGGCAGTGTTATTGACGAAAGCCGACAGGAAAGCGGTGGAGAACCACACCTTCACCAGCACCTTGTTGAATGAACCTGTGCCCACCAGATTGGCGAACCAGCTCATGATGCGGGTCTTCTCCACCGCCAGCGACACCAGCAGCAACAGCACCAGCGTCAGCAGGGCACTGTTGGTGTAGCCCGCCACCACGGCATTGATATCCGCCAGCCCGCTCAGGTAGGTGATGAGCACGGCGCCCGAGAAGAGCAGCGCCGGGCGGAGTTTGCCCTGGATCAGCAGGGCCACGAGAGCAGCCAGCAGACCCAGCACCAGGAATTGTTGCCAGGTCATGGGCTTACTCCTTGTTTGTGTCGTTACCGATGGCAAGGGCTTGCCAGTGCGGGAAGTGCTTGCGCACCAAGGCGTTGAGCTCGATCTCAAACTCGCTGTAGTGCCCTTTTACCGCTTTGGCGGCCAAGCCTTCCACTATCATGCCAGCGCCGACGGTGACGTTGGTCAGCCGGTCGATCAGGATAAAGCTGCCGGTATCGCGGATCTCCTGATACGGGTCGAACGCCACCGGGTCGGTGAGGCTCAGCTCGCACAAGCCGATCTCGTTGAGCTTGAGCTCGCTTGCAGGCAACTCGTCCAGCTTGTTGATCTCGATGCGGTGACGGATGGCCTCCACCTGACCGCGACTCTTCTTGGTGGCCAGTTTGACGTCGTAGACCCGGCCCGGTTGCAGGGACTCCTCCCCCATCCAGACGATATGGGCCAGCACATTCTGGGTCACTTGCGGCTGCTTGGCGGCATCCACCAGCAAGTCGCCGCGGCTGATATCGATCTCGTCGGCGAAGGTGACCGTGATGGCCTGACCCGGCAGGGCGTACTCCAGATCCCCGTCGAAGGTGACGATGCGGGTCACTGTGCTCTCCTTGCCGGACGGCAGCACCGCCAGCTTGTCGCCCACCCGCAGAATGCCGGAGGCGAGCGTGCCCGCAAAGCCGCGAAAATCGAGGTTGGGGCGGTTCACATACTGCACCGGCAGGCGCACCGGATGGCGTTCCAGCTCGCGCTCAACTTCTGCCGACTCCAGCAGAGCCAGCAGGGTTTCGCCCTGATACCAGGCCAGCTTATCGCTTGGATTGACCACGTTGTCACCGTCCAGCGCCGAAACCGGCACGATATGGATGGTGTCGACGCTGAGCTTTTTGGCGAACTCGCGGTAATCGGCGCTGATGCGCTCGAACACCTCCTGACTGAACTCCACCAGATCCATCTTGTTGACCGCCACCACGAACTGCTTGATGCCGAGCAGGCTCGCAATAAAGCTGTGGCGGCGGGTCTGATCCAGCACGCCCTTGCGGGCGTCGATCAATATGATGGCCAGATCGCAGGTGGAGGCGCCGGTGGCCATGTTGCGGGTGTACTGCTCGTGGCCCGGGGTATCCGAGATGATAAATTTGCGCTTGGCGGTGGAGAAATAGCGGTAGGCCACGTCGATGGTGATGCCCTGCTCACGCTCCGCTTGCAGGCCGTCTACCAAGAGCGCCAAGTCCAGCTTCTCGCCGGTGGTGCCAAGCTTCTGGCTGTCGGACTCCAGCGCTTTGAGCTGATCTTCATAAATCTGCTGGGAATCGTGCAGCAGGCGACCGATAAGGGTGCTCTTGCCGTCATCCACGCTGCCGCAGGTGAGAAAACGCAGCAGACTCTTGTGCTGCTGGGCGTGCAGATAGGCTTCGATGCCCTGTTCGGTGATGGCGGTCTGAATATGGCTGTTCATGCTGACGACTCCTTAGAAATATCCCTGACGCTTCTTCTGCTCCATGGAGCCGGCCTGATCGTGGTCGATGAGCCGCCCTTGCCGCTCGCTCGAGGTGGTGAGCAGCATCTCTTCAATAATTTCCGGCAAGGTGGTGGCAGCGGATTCGATGGCCCCGGTCAGCGGGTAGCAGCCGAGGGTGCGGAAGCGCACCAGCTCCTGCTTCACCTCATCCTCTGCGGTGAGCGGCATGCGCTCGTCATCCACCATGATCTTGATGCCGTTGCGCTCCACCACCGGACGATGGGCCGCAAAGTAGAGCGGCACTATGTCGATGTTCTCGAGGTAGATGTATTGCCAGATATCCAGCTCGGTCCAGTTGGAGAGCGGGAACACCCGGATGCTCTCCCCCTTGTTGACCTGGCTGTTGTAGACGCGCCACAGCTCGGGGCGCTGGTTTTTCGGATCCCAGCGGTGAGACTTGTCACGGAAGGAGTAGACCCGCTCCTTGGCGCGGGACTTCTCCTCGTCGCGGCGGGCGCCACCGAAGGCGGCGTCGAAGCCATATTTGTTGAGCGCCTGCTTGAGCCCCTCGGTCTTCATGATGTCGGTATGCTTGCCGCTGCCGTGGACAAAGGGGTTGATGCCCATGGCGAGCCCTTCCGGGTTCTTGTGGACGATCAGATCCAGCCCGTATTTTTTGGCGGTCTCGTCGCGGAATTTGATCATCTCCTTGAACTTCCAGTCGGTATCGACGTGGAGCAAGGGGAACGGGATCTTGCCCGGATAGAAGGCCTTGCGGGCCAGATGCAGCATGACGGAGGAGTCCTTGCCGATGGAGTACATCATCACCGGGTTTTCAAATTCGGCAGCCACCTCGCGGATGATATGGATGCTCTCGGCTTCCAGCTGCTGCAAGTGCGTCAATCTTTCACGGTCCATGTCTGGGTCCTCGGTTCATTGCTATCGCACCTGCTCGGGGCGCGGTGTTGGTTCAGTTCGGTGCCGCCATGGCCGCACCGTCAAATCGATGGATGTCGCCGCCGGCGCTCAGGCCAGGTTCACCAGCTTGAGGTCGCAGGCGCCCTGCTGTTGCGCCTCGCCAAACCAGGCGAGCCGCTCGCGCAGGGCAACCACTTCGCCGATGACGATAAGTGACGGGCTCACCGCCTGCTGGGCCAGTTCGGCCAGATCCGCCAAGGTACCGGTCAGCACCCGCTGGCGGGCGGTGGTGCCGCGCTCGATGATGGCGATGGGGGTAGCGCTGCTGCGACCATGGCTCACCAGCTGCTGGCGGATATGCTCGGAGCGCATCAACCCCATGTAGATAACCAGGGTCTGGCTGGTAGCGGCGAGCTGCTGCCAGTCGGGCTCCTTGCCATCGATCTGACAGTGGCCGGTAATAAAGACGGCGCTCTGGGCATGGTCGCGGTGAGTGAGCGGAATGCCGGCATAGGCGGTGGCACCGGCGGCGGCCGTGATGCCGGGCACCACCGAGAAGGGGATGCCTTCGTCGGCCAGCACTTCCAGCTCTTCGCCGCCACGACCGAACATAAAGGGATCGCCCCCCTTGAGCCGCACCACCCGGTTGCCCGCCCTGGCGTATTCCACCAGCAGGCGATTGGTCTCCTCCTGCGGCACGCTGTGGGCGCCGGCCTTCTTGCCGACCGACACCAGGGTGGCGTCGCGGCGCACCAGGTCCAGGATCTCGGGCGAGACCAGCTGGTCATAGAGCACCACTTCGGCCTGTTGAATCTGTTGCAACGCCTTGAGGGTCAACAGACCCGGATCACCGGGGCCCGCCCCCACCAGCACCACCTCGCCCACTTCGCTTGTCGCATGGTCGAGGCCATCGTTCAGCCACTGCTCGGCCCCCTGCCAATCCTCTTTCTCAATCAGACCGGCTAGGGTGTTGGAGGCAAAGGCGCGCTCCCAGAAGCGACGACGATCGGAAATCGAGGAGAGCACCCGCTTGGCCTGGTCGCGCACCCGGCCGGAGAGCTCGGCCAGAGCGCCGAGATGGCGCGGCAGCAGGCTCTCGAGCCGCTCGCGCAACAGCCGCACCAGCACCGGGGCCTTGCCGCCGCTGGAGACGGCCACCATGATGGGGCTGCGATCGATGATGGAAGGGAAGATGAAGCTGGAGCGCTTGGGGTCATCCACCACATTGACGAACAGGCCCAGCTGATTGGCACTTTGATAAACCAGTGCGTTGACTTCGAGATTGTCTGTAGCGGCAACGACCAGGATCTGGCCTGCCAGATGGGCCGGGGTGAAGCGCTCGGCCAGATGGGTGAAACGACCGGCAAATTCCGAAAATTCCGGTTCAAGCGCCGGGGAGACCAGGGTCAGCCGGGCACCGGCCGCCAGCAGCAGGCGCGCCTTGCGCAGGGCAACCTCGCCCCCGCCCACCAGCAGTACCGGGCGGCCTTCCAACTTGGCAAACATAGGTAAATAATCCATTTCGGCCCATCCCTCGGAACACGACTAATATGGGGCGACTATAGGCAGGGCAGCTTATCCCTCAAAATAATAAAAAATGCTTTTTAATGCGTTTTGGTAATTAGCAAAGCCAATTCATGACAAAGGCGTACAAAGTCACTTGTGGTACCTGACGCCAGACCATAGGCTAGGGACTGTGTTTCATAAGGAGCTAAATGATGAATGAATCATTGATTGTGCTAGGGATTTTCGTGTTCCTGGTGCTCGCCACCCTGAGCGCGGGCATCAAGATAGTGCCCCAGGGCTACAACTGGACGGTGGAGCGCTTCGGCCGCTACACCCGCACCCTGACACCAGGCCTCAACCTGCTGATCCCCTACGTGGATCGGGTCGGCCACAAGATCATCATGATGGAGCAGGTGCTGGATATCCCGGCACAAGAGGTGATCTCCCGCGACAACGCCAACGTCACCATCGACGCCATCAGCTTTGTGCAGGTGGTGGATGCCCGCAAAGCGGGCTACGAGGTCAACGATCTCACCAGCGCCATCCGCAATCTCACCATGACCAATATGCGGACTGTGCTCGGCGCCATGGAGCTGGACGAGATGCTCTCCCAGCGCGACACCATCAACGAAAAACTGCTGCGCACCATGGATGCCGCCACCGCCCCCTGGGGCATCAAGGTGACCCGCATCGAGATTAAAGATGTGCGCCCACCGCTGGCACTGGTCGAGGCGATGAACGCCCAGATGAAGGCCGAGCGCCAAAAACGGGCCGAGGTACTGGAAGCCGAAGGGGTGCGCCAGTCCAAAATCCTGAAAGCGGAAGGCGAGAAGCAGTCCCAGATCCTCAAAGCCGAAGGTGAGCGTCAGGCCGCCTTCCTCGCCGCAGAAGCGCGGGAGCGGGCTGCCGAGGCGGAAGCCAAGGCGACTCATATGGTCTCCCAAGCCATCGCCGCCGGAGATCTGCAGGCCATCAACTACTTCGTGGCCCAGAAATATACCGAGGCACTGGCCCGCATCGGTGAAGGCCCCAACAGCAAGATCATCATGATGCCGCTGGAAGCGGGCAGCCTGATTGGCTCTGTGGCTGGCATGGCCGAGCTGTTCAACAAAGATGGCAAGGGCAGCAAGTCATGACAGCCCTGTTAGAGGGGCTGACCCACTGGCACTGGCTGGGACTCGGCTTCATTCTGCTGGCCATCGAGGTGCTCGGCTCTGTGGGCTTTTTGCTCTGGACCGGCATCGCTGCGCTGGAAGTGGGGCTACTGCTGCTGATCTGGCCCTTCGGCTGGCAGGCGCAGTTGCTGCTGTTTGCGGTGCAATCCCTGCTCACCACCTGGGCCTGGTGGCGCTGGCAGCACCAGCGCGACAACTCGGGTCAGGATGCCGCCAGCACCATCAACGAGCGGATGCAGAGCTATATGGGCCGCGAGCTGACCCTGCTGGATGACGTCACCCAAGGTACCAGTCGGGTGCATCTGGACGATACAGTCTGGACGGTGCGCTGTGACGAGTCGCTGCCTGCGGGCAGCAAAGTCAGGGTGGTCGGGGCCGACTCCCACATCCTGCTGGTTGAACCCCGCAACTGACGCAACTCTGCCGTCGAGTCATAAAAAAGCCCGCGATCGCTCGCGGGCTTTTGTCTCTCTGGCTGCCACTCAGGTACGCAGCCGATCGAGCTGACTGGCGAGCGCCGTGGCCGCTTGCTCCAGCGCCTCGCTCAGTTGATGGCTGGAGCTGGCCTCCTGCCCGATCACGTTGGCGGTATCACCAATCCGCATCAAATTCTTGTTGATATCGTCACTGACGGCGCTCTGCTGCTCGGCGGCGGTAGCCACCTGACTGATGTGGTCGTGGATCTGCTGGATCTGGGCCACCACCCGATTGAGCGCCTCGAACGCCTGCTCGGTGCCCTGCACCGTGGTGGTGGAGCGCTCGATGCCGGTATTCATCAGACGCTGGCTGCTGCTCACCTCGGTCTGCAGGCTGCCAATCAGCTGGCCGATCTCGTCGGTCGATTCACGGGTCTTGGTCGCCAGCGCCCGCACCTCGTCTGCCACCACCGCAAAGCCACGGCCCATGTCCCCTGCCCGCGCCGCTTCGATGGCGGCATTGAGAGCCAGCAGGTTAGTCTGCTCGGCAATGGCGCGGATCACATCAAGGATCCGGCTGATATTGGTGCTGCGCTGAGCTACCAGCGCCACCGCTTTATCCGCCTCATGCATATCGCCGACCAGAGTATGGATCTCGTTGCGAGCATTGCTGAGGGTCTGCTGGGCGGTATTGATGTGGTGGGTCGCCGCTTCCGACTCCTGCGCCGCCTGCTCGGCATAACCTGCCACGCTGACTGCCGTGGTGCTCATCTGGTGCATGGCGCTCACCACGCTCTCCAGCTCCAGATTCTGCTCGTCCAGACTGTTGCGCATGGTGTCAGCGGTATGTTTCATCTCCCGCGCCTGCTGGTAGACCTGCTGACCAATCCCCTTGCTCATTTGCACCATGCCCCGCAGCTTGCCGAGGAAGGCATTGAGCTGGGAACCCAGATCGATCAGCTCCTGATGGGTGTCGATCTCCATCTGCTGGGTCAGGTCCCCCTCGTTGCTGGAGAGATGGCCCACATGGCGGCTGATAAGGGAAAGCGGCGCAGTGATGGTCTGGATAAACCAGACCAGCAGCCCCAGCACCAACAGGGTAATCCCGCCCATGGCGATGATCTGCTGCCGCTGGGCATCCACCAGCAGGGTGCCCAGTTCATTGCTGATGGCGTGCGCCTTGCCGAGCGCCAGCGCCTTGGGCACCTTGATCATCAACCACCACTGGGTATTGGCTGCTTCAACCCGGATGGGCTGATGAAGAATAAAGTCACTGTCGCTGCTGACCGGCTGACCGTCAGGCAGGGTCAGGCCCACCTCCTTGAGTGGACGGCCCAACTTGTCGGCATAGCGGTTGCTGCCCACAATCAGCCCCATCTTGCTGACCAGGGTCACATCCGCCTTGTTGTCATAGAGGCTCTTGCCAAGGTTTTCAGCCAGTTGCTGAAAAATGGGCAGGTTCATATCCACACCGGCCAGCCCGACAAACTTGCCGTCACGCAGCACGGGCACCGTCAGACTGGTCATCAGCATCTTGTTGCCCGGGCTGATTTCGTAGAGGTAGGGCTCCATCAGGCAGGGCTGACGGGTATCGCGACCACAGAGATACCACTCGCTGTTGCGAATACCGAACTCGTTGAGGGAGGTATCAAACTTGGCCTCGCTGGCAGCGGCATCCACCGCTTGCTGGGCGACGGAGCCTCCCTGATCTTTGGTGAAATAGACCTCCAGACTCCCCTTTCCTGCCACCGAGTGGCTGGCCCCGCCCAGCCAGTTGCCATCCTCGCCATCATAGCCATCCGGTTCAAACTGGGCATAAATGGAGCTGATCCCACTCGCTTGCTGCAGGCTGCTGCCGAGCAGAGACTCCACTTGGGGCCGCGACAACCGCAGTTCCGGCTTGGCCATCCCGGCTTCAATCTGGGCGGTCACGGTCAGGGGGATCTGATAGGAGTTCTGCATCAGCGAGGCAATCTGGATGGCATAGCGCTCTGCCTGATACTGCAAGCTGCGGGAGACCTCCTCTTCCAGTGCATCGCTGGTCTGGGTCATCACCATGTTGCGAAGGGAGCTGAAAGAGGCCGATTGCAACAGGGTCATGGCCAGCCCGGTCAGCAGAAATAGCCCCATGGTAAGGCACAACAACTTGAACTTGAGGGAACGTTGCTTCATGCGACAACTCCTTATGGCAGAATAACAACGAATTACTTGAGTATATTCGCCCACTTGCGCTTCACCCGATTTGTTGATGGGTTTGTGGCAGGCTTCTGGTTATAATTTTTGCCTTCCCGAGCGTTGATGGAACAGTCGCAATGAGCAATGCACTGAGCAGTGTCCCGCCGGTAGTCGCGATGGACTACCCCTTTCCGGCCAAACCTCTTCCCCTGAGTGCCGAGCAGAGAACGACCTTGACCACAGAAATCAAGGCGCTACTCAAGGAGCGCAAAGCGGTACTGGTCGCCCACTACTACACGGATCCCGAGATCCAGGCGCTAGCCGAAGCCACCGGCGGTTTCGTCGGTGACTCGCTGGAGATGGCCCGCTTTGGCCGCGATCACGAGGCGCAAACCCTGATCGTCGCCGGGGTGCGCTTTATGGGGGAGACCTCCAAGATCCTGAGCCCCCACAAGCGGGTGCTGATGCCGACTCTGGAGGCCGAATGCTCCCTCGATCTGGGCTGTCCCATCGAGCAGTTCTCCGCCTTCTGCGATGCCAATCCCGACCACACCGTGGTGGTCTATGCCAATACCTCGGCCGCCGTTAAAGCACGGGCTGACTGGGTGGTGACCTCCAGCATCGCACTCGAGATCGTTGAACACCTCGACAGTCTGGGTCACAAGATCATCTGGGGCCCGGATCGCCATCTGGGTGCCTATATCGAGAAGAAGACCGGGACGCAGATGCTGCGCTGGCAAGGCCACTGCATCGTCCACGACGAGTTCAAGGCCCGCGCCCTGCGCGAGCTGAAAGAGCAGAATCCGGACGCCGCCGTGCTGGTTCATCCGGAATCCCCCGCCTCGGTGATCGAGCTGGCCGATGCGGTGGGCTCCACCAGCCAGCTGATCAAGGCGGCCAAGGCGCTGCCCCAACAAAAACTGATTGTGGCGACCGATCGGGGCATCTTCTACAAGATGCAGCAGGCTTGTCCGGAGAAAGAGATGGTGGAAGCACCGACCGGTGGCGATGGCGCTACCTGCCGCAGCTGCGCCCACTGCCCCTGGATGGCGATGAACGGTCTGGTGGCGATCAAGGAAGCGCTCACCGACGGTGCCGAGCACCACGAGATCCATGTCGACGAAGATCTGCGGGTCAAAGCCTTGATCCCCCTCGATCGGATGCTCAATTTCGCCGCCGAACTCAAGCTCAAGACCCAGGGCAACGCCTGATTGCCACCGTCACGAGATGCAAAGAGGGCTCCCGCGGGAGCCCTCTTTATTTATCTGAGCCTCATCCTGCTCAGATGATCACGGTGGAGAGACTGTGCTCTTCATCCGGTGCAACGGTCACTCCCGCATCACCGGCGATGGCCGCTTCGACGCAGAGCATGGTGCGATAGCCATCGTCGCTCATGTCGGCCATGGCGGTGGCCCCTTCCAGCCAGGGGGTCCAGACCACCACGCTGTCGTGGTTGCCACTGACCACCCGGATCTCGCGCTCACCATCCTGCACGCTCACCAGCGCCTCTGGCTGCCAGTAAACCCGATCCAGCGGCCCGCTCAGGGTCAATGCCCCCTGCTGCTTGGCATCCTGTCCGATCAGCTTGTCGGCATAGGGCTCACCCAGACCGCTCACGCTCACCGCCTCTGGTGCGCTGATCTGCAAATAGGTGTGCAGCGCACCGCTGTAAGTCAGCGGCTGAGCACCTGTATTGCGAGTGGTCAGCACCAGCGAAAGCTCTTTGCCAACCAGCACGTCCAGTTCCAGCTCGAAGGGGTGATCCCACAGGGCGCGGGTAGCATCGCTATCGCGCAGGGAAAGATGAACAAGCGTGCCGTCAGCGTGATCTGAGACCCCGTCCAGCATCCAGAGGGTGGTTCGGGCAAAACCGTGGGAGGGCTTGCCGCTACCGACGCGGGCGGGCGCCGGGCCAAACCAGGGCCAGCAGATCGGGATACCACCGCGAACAGGCTTGCTGCCATCCAGCACCGCCTTGTCGCTCAGCCAGATGGAGGCCGGCTCGCCATGACGCTGATAGCTCAGCACATGGGCGCCAAACAGGCTGATTTCTGCCTTGGCATAGTCGTTGTTGATGGTGAGAACCGGCAGACCGGCCGCATTGTTGGCAAGCTTGCAATTGGCTGTCAGGGGACGAATGGATTGCATGTGGACTCCTGTCATCAGGGGAAACCGAAAAACAAAAAGGCGGCCAATGGCCGCCTTTTTCAAGCTACGCGATTGCGCATCCCAAATTACTTGGAGATGTGAGCGATCAGGTCCAGAACTTTGCTGGAGTAGCCCATTTCGTTGTCGTACCAGGATACAACTTTAACGAATTTGTCGTTCAGCTGGATACCAGCCTTGGCGTCGAATACGGAGGTCTGACGCTCACCCAGGAAGTCGGTAGATACAACTTCGTCTTCGGTGTAGCCCAGAACGCCTTTCATAGCGCCTTCGGAAGCAGCTTTCATCGCTTCGCAGATTTCTGCGTAGGTGGCAGCTTTCTTCAGGTTAACGGTCAGGTCAACAACAGACACGTCCGGAGTCGGAACACGGAAAGCCATACCGGTCAGCAGGCCTTTCAGTTCCGGGATAACTACGCCAACAGCTTTGGCAGCACCGGTAGAGGACGGGATGATGTTCTGAGCCGCACCGCGGCCACCGCGCCAGTCTTTGGCAGACGGACCATCAACGGTCTTCTGGGTAGCAGTGGTAGCGTGAACGGTGGTCATCAGGCCAGACTCGATACCGAAGGTATCGTTCAGAACCTTGGCGATCGGTGCCAGGCAGTTGGTGGTGCAGGAAGCGTTGGAAACGATGTCCTGGCCAGCGTAGGTAGAGTCGTTAACACCCATTACGAACATCGGGGTAGCGTCTTTGGACGGGCCAGTCAGAACAACTTTCTTGGCACCAGCAGCGATGTGCTTACGAGCAGTCTCGTCGGTCAGGAACAGACCGGTAGCTTCAGCAACAACGTCAACACCGATTTCGCCCCACTTCAGGTTAGCCGGGTCACGCTCAGCGGTAACACGTACGGTTTTGCCGTTTACAACCAGGTTGCCGTCTTTAACTTCAACGGTACCGTTGAAACGACCGTGAGTTGAATCGTACTTCAGCATGTAAGCCATGTAGTCAACATCGATCAGGTCGTTGATACCAACAACTTCGATGTCTGCACGCTCGCAAGCCAGACGGAATACGAAACGACCGATACGGCCAAAACCGTTAATACCTACTTTGATAGTCATATTTAGTTACCTAACTGTTCAGTAGTCAAAGAAAATTCCGCTTGTAAATTTACTAGAACTCTCCGGTGAGTCAACCAACATTCTGTCTGAAATTGCGCTATATCATGAAAAACTGTGAAATTAATTTTCTGTTTATGTAACTGATTACCACGTTTTGACGAAAAAAGTGCCAGATCGTGGCATCGCGCAGATATCAACAATAGTGCCTACTCGGTCACACAACCATTCACAGAGATATGTAAAAATGTGCGCGGTTTAGCATGGCCAAAGAGCCACTGTTCAAGTACCACCCCATAAAAATCAAACAAAATAGTATAGATAGAATCCACAGCGGGAATTCTCAAACTATGACCACCCTGATTGAACAGCTGGCTGCCGCAAAAGGTATCGCCAGCGAGTATGTCGATGCCTGGGGCCACCCGGCCCAGGTATCCGAAGAGAGCAAGGCCGCCATGCTGGGCGCCATGGGCTACCGCGTCGATGACGAGGCCGCACTGGTGCAGCAGCTGGAAGAGGAGCATCGCCAGCACTGGCTGCGGGCGCTGGATCCTGTGATGGTGGTTCGCACCGGCGACGCCGTTACCCTTGAGGTTCGCCTCCCCATCGAATTCGTCAACGACGCCCTCACCTGGCAGCTCCAGCAGGAGCAGGGTACAGTGCTGTCCGGTCAATTCACCCCCATCGAGGGTGAGCTGGTCGGCGTGGCCGAATTTGAAGAGATGGAGTGCCAGGCCTATCGCGTCACTCTGGATATGGCCCCGGAGCTGGGTTATCACCAGCTGGTGCTGCTGGAAGAGGGCAATGACGAGCCGCTGGCCACCATGCGCCTCATCGTTGCCCCCAAGGCCTGCTACAAGCAGGCTCCAATTGCCGATGGCCGCAAGGTATGGGGTCCGAGCGTGCAGCTCTACTGCCTGCGCAGCCGCCATAACTGGGGTATCGGTGATTTCAGCGATCTGGGCCAGCTGGTCGAGAAAGCTGCCGCCTGGGGTGCCCACTTCGTCGGTCTCAACCCTATCCACGCCCTCTATCCGGCCAATCCGGAGAGCGCCAGTCCCTACAGCCCCTCTTCCCGTCGCTGGCTCAACGTGGCCTATATCAATGTGGAAGCGGTGCCCGAATTCCAGCAGAGCGATCGCCTGAAAGCGGAAGTGGCGAGCCCTGCCTTCCAGCAACATCTGGCCGATCTGCGCGCCAAAGAGAACGTCGATTACACCGGCGTGATCCAGACCAAACTCGGCATGCTGCGTCAGGTGTTCGATGAAGCCACCCTGAGCGCCGAGCGTCAGGCCGCCTTTGATGCCTTCGTGGCCGCCGGTGGCGACAGCCTGCAACAGCAGGCAGCATTTGATGCCCTGCAGGCCCACTTCTATGCCAAAGGCGAAAATGCCTGGGGCTGGCCGGTATGGCCGCAGGAGCTGCGCGATTACCACAATCCTGCCGTTGCCGCCTGGATGGCCGCGCACCCGCAAGATGTCAACTTCTACCTCTATCTGCAGTTCCTGGCCGACGAGCAGCTGGCGCAAGCCGATGCCCGTGCCAAGGCTGCCGGCATGGTGATGGGGATCTACCGGGATCTGGCAGTGGGTGTCTCCGAAGGCTCCACCGAGATCTGGGCCAACCAGGATCTCTACTGCCCGAAAGCCTCGGTCGGTGCGCCGCCCGATATTCTCGGCCCGCTTGGTCAGAACTGGGGCCTGCCCCCGATGAACCCGAACAAGCTGTTTGAAGCGGCCTATCAGCCGATGGTGGACTTGTTCCGTGCCAACATGCGCTCCTGTGGCGCACTGCGTATCGACCACGTGATGGCCTTGCTGCGCCTGTGGTGGGTACCGCCCGGAGCGTCCGCCGCCAAGGGCGCCTACATCTACTATCCGGTCAACGATCTGCTGGGCATTCTGGCCCTCGAATCCCACCGTAATCAGTGCCTGCTGATCGGCGAGGATCTGGGCACCGTGCCGGAGGGGATCGACGTGACCCTGAAAGAGAACGGCGTCCACTCCTACAAGGTGTTCTTCTTCGAGCGCTCCAAGGAAGATGGCGGCTTTATCTCCCCGGCGCACTACACCGAGCAGGCGATGTCGGCCCTGACCACCCACGACATGCCGACCCTCAAGGGCTTCTGGCACTGCGATGATCTGGCGCTCGGCCGTCAACTGGGTCTGTATCCGGATGAAGATGTTTTGAAGACTCTGTATGCTGATCGTCACCAGGCCAAACAGCGGATCCTCGACAGCTTGCATGCCCACAAGGTCATCTCTGACAACATCAGTCATGATGTGAACTGGGTCGGCATGAACACCGAACTCAACCACGGTCTGCAGATCCATATGTCCCGCGGCAGCTGTGCCCTGTTCAGTACCCAGCTGGAAGACTGGCTGGAGATGGACAAGCCGGTCAACGTACCGGGCACCAGTTACGAATACCCCAACTGGCGCCGCAAGCTTTCCGCTGATCTGGAAGATATTTTTGCCAATGAGGCACTCAAGGCACTGGCTGGCAAGATGAGCCAAGCCCGTGATGAGGCCAGTCGTTGAGACGCTGTCTCCCACAGCGCTCTCACCTAAATCCACTCCGGCTTCGGCCGGAGTGGATGCTCTGTCATGAAAGGAAATCTCGATGCTCGTTGAACGTTTGGTTGCTGCCCGCTGTTCCGATCCCTTCTCTCACTTAGGCCTGCAGGCCAATCCGGATGGGCCCGGCCTCAAACTGACCGCCTGGTTGCCTGATGCCCTCGAAGTTCGCGTCAAGGATCTCAAGTCGGGCAAAGTCGTTGCCACCCTGGCGCCCACCGATGAATCGGGTCTTTTTGAAACTGTTTTCACCCGCCGCAAAAACTCCTTCCCCTATCAGCTGCTCGCCAGCTACCAAGATGCCACCACCGAGGTCATCGACCCCTATCAGTTTCAGGATGCCGCCTGGGCAGGCCTGGCCGAACTGACCGCCCAGCCGGAAAACCTCTACCACACCCTTGGCGCCCAGCTGCGCACCGTGGAGCATCTTGGCCAGCAGGTGGAAGGGGTGCGTTTTGCGGTCTATGCGCCAAGCGCCACCGCAGTGAGCCTCATCGGCGATTTCAACTTCTGGGATGGCCGCCGCCACCCGATGCAGCGCAGCCTCTGCGGTCACTGGGTGCTGTTTGTGCCGGGCCTCAAGGCCGGGGATCGCTACAAGTTCGAGCTCAAGGACCCCATGGGCAACCGGCTGCCCCACAAGAGCGATCCGGTCGGCTTTTACTGCGAGCAGTATCCGTCGTTCGCCTCCGTGGTCTATGACCACGCCCAGTACCAGTGGCAGGATGCCGAGTGGATTGCCAGCCAGCACAACGACAAACGCGAGCAGCCGCTCTCCATCTATGAACTGCACGTCGGCTCCTGGAAGCGCCACCCCAACGGCGACAGCCTGAGCTGGCGCGAGCTGGCAGTGGAGTTGGTCGCCTACGTCAAGGAGATGGAGTACACCCACATCGAGCTGCTGCCGGTCTCCGAGCACCCCTTCAGCGGCTCCTGGGGCTACCAGCCGGTGGGTATGTTCTCCCCCACCAGCCGCTACGGCACCGCCGATGATTTCAAATACTTCGTCGACCAGTGCCACCAGGCCGGTATCGGCATCATTCTGGACTGGGTACCCGCCCACTTCCCGTCCGATGCCCACGGCCTGGCCCGCTTCGATGGCACCCCGCTCTACGAGTACGAGGATCCGCGCCGTGGCTGGCACCCGGACTGGAACTCCTACATCTATGACTTTGGCCGCGACACAGTGCGCCAGTTCCTGGTGGCGAGCGCCCTGTTCTGGCTCGACAAGTTCCACATCGACGGCCTGCGGGTGGATGCGGTCGCCTCCATGCTCTATCTGGACTACTCCCGCAACGCCGGTGAGTGGGTACCGAACGTTGATGGCGGCAACCACAACTACGAGGCGATCAGTCTGCTCAAGTGGACCAACGAGGAGGTCTACGGCAAGTATCCCCACGCCATGACCATAGCCGAAGAGTCCACCGCCTTTGCCGGTGTCTCCCGCCCCACCTTCCTCGGCGGCCTCGGCTTTGGCTTCAAGTGGAATATGGGCTGGATGCACGACACCCTCACCTATATGCAAAAAGAGCCGATCCACCGTCGCTACCACCACAACGACATGACCTTCTCCATGGTTTACCACTATGACGAGAACTTCATCCTGTCGCTCTCCCACGACGAGGTGGTGCACGGCAAGCACTCCATGCTCTACAAGATGCCGGGCGACGAGTGGCAGCAAGCAGCCAACCTGCGGGCCTACATGGGTTTCATGTACGCCCACCCGGGCAAGAAGCTCAACTTCATGGGCACCGAAATCGCCCAGAGCAACGAGTGGAACCACGACGCCCAACTGCCGTGGCATCTGCTGCAATATCCCAAGCATGCCGGTCAGCAGCGGCTGATCCACGATCTCAACCACCTCTACCGTCATGAGCCTGCCTTGTATCAGGCCGATTATGAGCAGACCGGCTTCCGCTGGCTGGATCATAACGATGCCGACAACAGCATCTTTGCCTGGCTGCGGGCGGACAAAGAGGGCAAGCAGGCTATTGTGGTGGCTTGCAACTTCACCCCGGTGCCTCGTCTCGAATATCGGATCGGCGTCCCTGCGGCGGGCCACTATCGGGTGGTGCTCAACACCGACAGCGAGTATTACTGGGGCAGTAACTATGATGTAGGTCTGGTGTTCGCTGCCGAGCCGACCCCCTGGCAGGGGATGGCGCACAGCATAGTGCTGGATCTGCCGCCGCTGGCGACCTTGTTTATCAAACAGGAGTCTTGATGCTTGTAATGGAAAAAGGGGTGGGCCACCCGCTGGGGGCCCGCCTTGACGAGAACGGTTGCCACTTCTGCGTCTGGGCCCCCCAGTCGGACAAGGTGGAGATCTGCCTGTACGACGAGCAGGAGCAGGAGCTGATGCGGCTGGAGTTGCCCGGCCGCCGTGGCCAGTATCGCTTTGGCTACGTGCGCGGCGTAAAGGCCGGTCAGCGCTACGGCTATCGGGTCTATGGTACCCCGCAGGAGGGGATGCTGTTCGATCCGCAAAAACTGCTGATCGACCCCTACGCCAAGGCGCTCAGTCGTCCCACCTACTGGGATGAAGCCCTCTATCAGGGGGACAGTGCCGGGATGATTGCCAAGTCGGTGGTAGTGGATGACAGTTTTGACTGGCAAGGGGTTGGCAAACCCGGGATCAGCCCGGCCCGCACCATTATCTACGAGACCCACGTCAAGGGCTTTACCAAGCAGCACCCGGGGATCCCCAAAGCGCTGCAGGGCACCTACCTTGGCATCTGTCACCCGCTGGTTATCGAGCACATGAAGAGCCTCGGCATCACCTCGGTGCAGCTGATGCCGGTGGCCGCCTTCATGTCGGAACCGCGACTGGAGCAGCTGGGACTCACCAACTACTGGGGCTACAACCCCATCGCCTTCTTCGCCCCGGAGCCGCGTTACAGCACCAGAGCAGACGAGGCGGTGACCGAGTTCAAGACCATGGTGCGCGAGCTGCACCGGGCCGGGCTCGAGGTGATCCTGGATGTGGTCTACAACCACACTGCCGCCTCGGGCTTCGACGGCCCTACCCTCTCGTTCAAGGGCTTTGACAACGCCGGTTACTACGCCTTCGAAGCGGGCCCCCACGGCCCGGACTACACCCGTCACGCCAACGTGACCGGCTGTGGCAACAGCGTCAATCTGGATCACCCCAATACCCTGCGACTGGTGCTCGATGCCCTGCGCTACTGGGTTACCGAGATGCAGGTGGATGGCTTCCGTTTCGATCTGGCGGTGACGCTGGCGCGGGAAGCGGGGGAGTTCGAGCCCATGGGCGCCTTCTTCAAGGCCGTGATGGCCGACCCTGTGCTGTCACAGGTCAAGCTCATCGCCGAACCCTGGGATATCGGCCCCTTCGGCTACCGGCTGGGTCAATTCCCGAGCCAGTGGCAGGAGATCAACGACCGCTACCGCGACACGGTGCGCGCCTTCTGGCGCGGTGATGCGGGCAAGATGGGGGACTTTGCCACCCGCTTGGTAGGCTCGCGGGATATTTTCCCGAAGAACTGGCGCTCCCCCCACACCAGCGTCAACTACCTCTGCTATCACGACGGTTTCACCCTGGAGGATCTGGTCTCCTACAACCAGCGCCACAATCAGGCCAACGGTGAAGACAATCGGGATGGTCACGGCAACAACCTCTCCTATAACCACGGGGTAGAGGGGCCAACCCTGGATCCGCGGGTCAACAGCCTGCGCCAGCAGCAGAAGCGCAATCTGATTGCCACCCTGCTGCTGTCGCAAGGGACCCCGCACTTCCTCGCCGGGGACGAGATGGGCCGCAGCCAGCTTGGCAACAACAACGCCTACTGTCAGGACAACCAGATCAGCTGGGTCAACTGGCAGTGGCGACCGGAGGATGAACGGCTGTTCGCCTTCACCCAGCAGATGATGGCGCTGCGGGCGGAGTCGTGCGTCTTCTCCAACCTGCAACTGAGCGACGACAGCTGGAATGGCACCCCGTCCAGCTGCCATCAGGTCAACTGGTATCACCCGGACGGCCACCAGCTCACCGATCAGGATTGGCACGCCCCCATGGGGCAGGCGTTCGCCATGGATATCGGCATGATCAACTGTGTCGGCGAGCGCTGGTACGTGCTGTTCAACGCCAGCGACTACGATATCCAGTTCCGCCTGCCCCCGCCGGGGGAAGGGCTGGAGTGGATCCAGACCATCGACACCGCCACTAACGATGGGCTGCCCTTCCTGCCCGATGACATCAAACGGCAGGTGGCGGTCGGCCGGGCCCACTCCCTCAAACTGCTGGAGCGGGTGGCGCTGGCCAGCACGGCGGAGGATGCCCAGCCACCGCAGCAGGAAATTCTCCCTGCATCCGGTGAGGAGATGGTTGCCACCTCGATCACAGATACAGGCAAAGCATAAGAGGCATGCTGGAGTCAGCTTTACGGAGCCGCTATGCTGGGCTCCGGTATGGATGGCAAGGAGTCGGTATGAGCAGTAACAATCCGGAACAGTGGCGCAGCAAACTGACCCCCGAGCAGTTTCACGTTTGCTGGGAGAAGGGCACCGAGCGCCCCTACAGCGGCGCCCTGCTCCACAATCGCAAGAGCGGCGACTACCTCTGTGTCTGCTGCAAGAGCGTGCTGTTTCACTCAGGAGCCAAGTTTGATTCCGGCTGCGGCTGGCCCTCGTTCGACAAGGCCATCGAGGGGACGGTGGAGTACACCGAAGACAACAGCCACGGCATGAAGCGGGTGGAGATCACCTGCCGCCAGTGCGGCTCTCACCTCGGTCACGTCTTCCCCGACGGACCGACCGAGACAGGCCAGCGCTACTGCGTCAACAGCCTGAGTCTGGATTTCGATCCCGAGGTCTGAACGGCTTACCCATTGCAATAAAAACGGCGCCTCCATCACGGAGGCGCCGTTTTTATCGGGATTTCACCGGCTTCACGCCAGCAGGATGGCGGCCATCACCAGCAGGGCCGCGATGGCCGGCACCGGCAACTTCAACACCCGCAGCAGATAAAAGCCGATGGCCGCCAGCGCCAGATCGGTCGGCGCCAGCACCGCACTCTGCCACACCGGCTGATAGAGGGCCGCCAGCAACAAGCCCACTACGGCAGCATTGATGCCGGTGACAGCCCCCGCCAGACGGGGCCGGGCCAGCCACTGTTGCCAGCAGGGGCCCACCGCCCAGAGCAGCAGAAAGCCGGGTGCAAAGAGCGCCAGAGTCGCCAACAGGGCCCCGATCATCGGCATCTCGGGCTGCAACTGGGCGCCAAGATAGGTGGCAAGGGTAAACATGGGGCCCGGCACCAACTGGGCCAGGCTGTAACCGGTCAGAAACTGCTGCGCGTTGAGAGTGTGGCCCACGCTCTCTTGCAGCAGCGGCAGCACCACATGGCCACCGCCAAACACCAGACTACCGGCGCGATAGAAGTCGGCAACCAGCTGGCCAATCGGGCTACCGAGCAGCGGCAGACCGATAAAAAGGATGCCAAACAGCAGCAGGGTCGGCCAATGAGGCTGACTGCTGGCGGCAGAAGGCTGCTCGGCGGAGGCTGGCACACTACCCGCCCCGCTCTGGCTGCGGGCGCAGATCAGCGCAGCTCCCGCCAGCATCAACAGTTGAGTCAGCAGACCGGGCTGCCACCAGAGTGCAGCAGCGGTCACCACCATGATCCCTTGAGTCATTCCCGTGGCACAGAACTGACGACTCATGGTGAGCACCGCATCGGCCACCACGATGAGCGCCAGCAGCTTGAGGCCGTGCAGTGCCGCATCGAGCCACAGATTGCTGCCCAGCTGGCCGATGCCGATCGCAGCCGCCAGTAACAGCAGAAATGAGGGCAGCGTAAAGCCAACAAAAGCTGAGAGCGCCCCGCCCAGACCGGCGCGATGACGACCGATGGCGAAACCAAGCTGGCTGGAGGCGGGCCCCGGCAGCAGTTGGCACAGCGCCAGCAGGCGGGCAAATTCGGCCTGTGTCAGCCAGCCGAGCCGCTGGACGAAGGTGCGCTGGAAATAGCCGATATGAGCGGCCGGGCCGCCAAAACTGATGCATCCCAGCCATAAAAACTGAATAAATACCTGTCCCACGCTCTTCTCCCTCATCCCTCTTCTCCCGATGGAGAGGGGATATTATGACAGCGCGATGATCGTTTTATGACAATCAGACTGATTCGGCCGACACCATGGGCACATCACCCGGCAGATAGCAGCGTCCCGCCAGCCAGCAGGCAATGGATTGGCGGCTGGCGTCGAAATGGGGCTCGGGCAACTCGCTCGGATCGCACCAGACCCAGCCTTCGCACTTCTCCGGCTCCAGCAGTTGCGGTTCGCCATCGGCCCGGGCGTACAGTGTCACCGAGATATAGTGCAACCCGCTCTCGCGCCAGGTATCCAGATTGTTGGTCACCGCCACGACCTCGGGCCCTTGGATCTCAAGTCCGGTCTCCTCGGCTACCTCGCGGATCGCCGCCGACTCGAAGCTCTCCCCCAATTCCAGATGACCACCCGGGATCGACCAGTAGGGGGCATGGCTCCCTTTGCGTTTGCCAAGCAGCACCTGGCCTTGGGCGTTGGTCAGGATGACGCCGACCCCGACGCGGGGATAGAGAGTGGACATGAAAACGCTCCTTCAATAAGGCAGTAAAACGGCCCCACCTTAGGCCCAAGAAGGGCACAGGGCAAGCCCCGGCTGCACGGTACCTGCACCTGTCGGTGGCCCCTCCCCTTGCCCCTTAACCGGTTATCACTGATGCTGGGGAGTGAAGCCCGGATGGAGAGGTCATCCCAATCCTCTCGGTCCCCCATCACCCCGAGGAGTCCGCCATGAAAAAATTGCTCCCCCTGTGCGCTCTGCTGCTCACGGCTTGCCAAACCACGCCGCCCCCCAACTCGCTCGCCATCGATGATGCCGACGCCTGGCAGGCCATTTGCAAAGATGGCACCCGGGTTCGCGCCGTGGTGGCAGAGGGGATCTGTGGGGATCATCGCGGGGTAGCCATGTGGACGAATAAGCCAAGAGCTGAACGGATGGCAGAAGAAGCCGCCAAATAGTGTGATCCAGACACCATAAAATGACTCTACTGGCCAATTGGCCGGATTTTTTCGCGATCTCGCCAGCACTTTGCCACCTTGTTCATGGTGCGCTCAGTTTTCTGTTCCCATACTGGCCCTACAGTTCCAAAAGAGGAGAGACAAGATGCAAACATCCATCGTCGGGCTCTCCATTCTGTGGGGGCTAGCCAGTTTTGGTGTTCAGGGGGATTTCATCGAGAGCCGTGATTCCGTTGCGCCATCCTGGCAAGCCGAGTCCAGAGTGGAGATGGAAGGTTATCTGATTGAATCGCTTGGCGAAGATCGCTGGCTGTTCGACAACGGCAGCGAGAGCCTGCTGGTCTCCCTGCCCGAGGGGCAGTGGGTGCCGACCGGCGAGCGGCTGCGAGTCAGCGGCGAACCGCAGCAGGAGCAGAGCGGCTGGCTGCTGCAGGTGGAAGACATCAGCCAGGTCAGCGTCTGACAGCGGCAGTCGCCCCGTCACCGCGACAGCGAATCCAGACCCGACAACCACTACCGAACAACCAAGAGCGAATAGCAAAAGAGGAGGCCAGTGGCCTCCTCTTTCTGTTTATCTGAGCGGTTTGCGCGGGCTCAACCCAGATGGTTGAGCGGCAGCGCCGTCTTGTGCTTGATGCGGCGCAGCACGAAGCTGGAGCGCACTCCGGTCACCCCCGGAATATGGGTCAGCTTGTCCAGCAGGAAGTGCTGATAGTGCTCCATGTCGCGCACCACCACCTTGAGCTGGTAGTCGGCATCGTTACCGGTGATGAGGTCACACTCCAGCACTTCGGGCAGTTCGCTGATGGCGCGATCGAAATTCTCGAACCGCTCCGGCGTATGTCTGTCCATGGAAATGTGAATGTAGGCGGTGAGGGTGAGGCCTAGCTGGCGGGCGTTGAGCAGAGTAACGTGGGTGTCGATGAGACCGGCATCCTCCAGCGCCTTGACCCGGCGGGAGCAGGGGGACGGCGAGAGCCCGACCAGCTCGGCCAGTTCCAGATTGCTGATGCGGCCATTCTCCTGCATCAGCTCGAGAATATGTCTGTCTATGCGATCAAGTTTCAGCATTTACCCTTCCTCGTTGCAATGACTAATCCACTTTTCCTAGATTAAGGGTGAACTATTGCAAAAACAACCGAAATAAGTGGTTACTTTGCAACCACTCACCGGCACGGGAGGGATACTATGGTTACATCTTCCGGTGGCAAAGCAGATACCTGACCGGGTCTCTGCGGTGAAGGACCTTACCGGGTCAAGAGCCCCATCAGCCGTCTTACTTTATCGGGAAATGACGGGCTGGAACGAGAGAACCCCCTCCCCGAAGGCAACAAAGCAGGCATCCCGGCGCCTGCTTTGTTGTTTTTGGGCGTTTGGCGCAATCAGAACGCGGGCGGCGTGATGCGATAGAGGCAGCGGTGCGCCCCCTCCAGCAGATACTGCTCCCGCTCCACCGTCGCCGGCGCCAGCAGCTGGCGAAACAGCGCCAGCTCGCTGCGACAAAAACCGCGGCAGGCGCGCGCCGCCGCACAGATGGGACAGTGGCTCTCCCACAGCAGCCAGCTGCCATCCTCTTCGCGGCGGGTCTCCGCCATGTAGCCCTCGCGAGTACGCAGCTCCTTGAGCGCCGCCAACCGGCCAGAGAGGCCATGGGACCCCAGCGCCTCCTGATAGCGAACAAGCATCTGCTGCTCCCGCTGCTGGATCAGCCGTTCCATCCCCTCCTCGCCAAACAGCTCGCGCACGTTGTCGATCAGTTGCACGGTCAGGTCGCTATGGCTATCGGGGAAGCGCTGCCAGGCCTGCTCGGTGAGCTGCCACAGCCGCACGGGACGACCGCGCCCGCGCGCCTCGTCGCTGAATGTGACCCACCCCTCCTGCTCCAGCGTGAGCAGGTGCTGGCGGGCGCCCATGGAGGTCATCTGCAACTGCTCCCCCAGCGCGGCGGCGCTCTGCGGGCCATGGCTCTTGAGCAGAAACAGGATCTTGTCGGTGCTTGCGTTCATGATCTCATTATGGGGAGCGCCCTTTATTAAATCAATAATTCACTTTACTTAATCTCGTCTATGAACCAGCATAAATAAACCAATAACTTTACTTAATGGGTGCGGCATGGAGAAACACGAGCACAAAAATCCCCTCTGGGTGCTGGTCATGACGGTCACGCTGGCAGTTGCAGGCTTCAGTCTTCCCTCCCCGGTGTTGGCACCTTTGCTGCTGGATCCGGCGCAGGGGATGCTGACGCCGGAAGCCTCCGACTGGAGCCGCAAGGTGTGGCTGGGGGTCATCATGGGGCTCTATCCGCTGTTCCAGCTGGTGGGCAGCCCCTGGCTCGGTCGCCTCTCCGACCGCTATGGCCGCAAGCCACTGCTGTTGCTCTCGCTGGCGGGGGTACTGGCAGGCTATGCCCTGATGGCACTCGGTATCGCCTGGCGCTCCCTCCCCCTGCTGCTGCTCAGCCGGATTGTAGAGGGGCTGTGCAACGGCAACATCGCCATCGTGCAAGCGATGGCAGCGGATCTCGCCGGCAAGGAGCACAAGGCCCGCAGCTTCGCCTGGATCAACATCGGCATGAATCTGGGCTGGGTAGTGGGGCCGATGATCGGGGGCTACGCCGCGGTGATCTCGGGGGATTACAGTCTGGCCGCCTGGCTGGCCGTCGCGATGACCCTGCTCAACCTGCTACTGGTCTACTGGCTGATCCCCTATCGTCCGCCGGTGGCGGCCACCCTTCAGGCCGCGACTCTCTCCAGCCGCCAGCTGTTGCTGCAACCGGCCCTGCTCCCCTACTTCGCACTCACCCTGATCAGCTATGGCGCCGTGCAGCTCTATTTCACCTACTTCAACATCTGGCTGGTAGAGCGGCTGGCCTGGGATCCGGCCCAGCTGGCGCAGGCGGCGGTGCTGGTGAGCCTGCCCATGATGGCGGGCTCCTGGCTCGGCTCCCGCATCGCCCGCCACTGGCGCGGCAGCTCCCTCGGGATTGTCGGCCATCTGGTGATGGCGAGCGGCATGCTGCTCTTTATCCTGCCTGTGCACTGGTGGGGGCTGGCACTCACCTTCGTTCCCGCTGGTATCGGCATGAGTCTGGGGGAGCTGGCCACCTCGGTGGCGATCTCCAACCGCAGTCACCCGGAGCAACAGGGGCAGGCGATGGGGCTCTACCGCGCCCTCGCCGTAGGCAGCGAGATCCTGGCGGTGCTGCTCGGCAGTCTGGTGCTGCTGGCCGGTACCGAGTGGCCCTTCTATCTCGCCACCCTCTGCTCCCTTGCCAGTGCCGCCGGTTTCTATCTGCTGCGCCGCCGTGCCGACCGTCGTCAACAGCTGGCCAGCTGCACCTGAGCCACGAAGGGATCACAGTTCGGCGCTTCGGCTGCGGGCAAGACTTGCATCGGGGCGCCGGGTCTGGGACGGTAAGGCTCTTTGCGGATTTGTTCGATGCTGGAGGAGCTATGAGTGAGTACAAGGCCATCGCGCTCGATATGGATGGCACCCTGCTGACCCGGGATCACAAGATCTCGTCGGCCACCCGGGCAGCCCTGGCGCAAGCCCGCGCCCACGGCATCAAGGTGCTGCTGGTCACGGGGCGCCACTACATGACGGCGCGTCCCTTCCACCACGAGCTGGCCCTCGACACCCCCCTCATCTGCAGCAACGGCGCCTATCTCTATGATCCGGTGCAGAACCGGATCATCAGCGGCGACCCGCTGGCGGCTGCCCCGCTTACCGAGCTGCTGGCCGCGGTCGAGGCACAGCAGATGGGCGCCCTGTTCCATCTGAGCGAGGGGATCGGCTACATCGGCTGTGAAGAGCATGTCACCCGCATCCGCCACTGGTCGGCCAATCAGCCGGATCACCTCAAGATCGCCATCCATCCGGTTGAGGAGCTGGCAGGCTGGCTCGACAACCCGGTCTGGAAACTGGAGCTGTTCAATCAGGATCCGGCGCGCCTGCACACCTTTATGGGCGAGGTGGTCGAGCAGATGCCCTTTACCCGCGACTGGGCGGCCCCCTATGCGGTGGAGCTGGTACAGCCCGGTTGCAGCAAGGGCAACCGGCTTGCCCAGTGGGCCGCCAGCGAAGGGATTGCGATGGATCAGGTGGTGGCGTTTGGTGACAACAACAACGACATCAGCATGTTCGAGCAGGTAGGGCTGGCGGTGGCCATGGGCAATGCGGCCCCGCAGATCCAGAGCCATGCCCATCGGGTCACGGCCGACCACAACGAAGATGGTATCGCACTGGCGCTACAGCGCTGGGTGCTGCCCTGATCTGACAAGGTGCAACACGGCCAGCACGCGGGCTGGCCATGAAGAGAGGGATTAACCGCCGAAGGAGAACTGGATCACCCGATCCGGATAACGCAGACGGTTGTACTCCCGGCGCAGGGATTCGTAGTGGCGAATGGCCCGATCGCGCTTGGCGCGGTAGTAGTCGCGCTGTTCCGTGTTGGTTTCGTTGCGGATGCTGCGCTCCAGCGTATCGATATCCCTCTCGGTACGCTCCAGCTCGTCGCTGATCTCCCGCAGGCGGGCAGCCAGTTTGTACTCTTCGTAGCCACGCTGATACTGCTTGAGGAAGCTGGCGTCATTGGGGCATACCCCCAGATAAGCCTGCCCCTCCTTGCCCTTGCTGTAAGCCAGCTCGGGAATGCAGTAGAGCTCCAGCCCCTTGTCGTAGCCCCGTTTCCACTCGGCTTCATCCACTTTGAGGCCATATTCGCTGCAAGACGAAACGTAATCGCGGGTCGCCTGACGGGTTTTGCCTTCCGATCCATCCTGATAACCCAGGTTGTACCAACTCATGGTGCGGCACTCATCTTCTGACAGGGCACTGCATCCCGCCAGCAATACCGGCAGGGTCAGCAACAGGATTTTGGGGGACATGAACAGACTCCGGAAAAGATAGTGAGCGGCATTCTAGAGAGGATAAAAGGCCATAACAAGGGATGCGCTCCCGTGCGGTCTGGTGCGGTTTATTTGATGTTTTTGTCACTATTCGCGACCACGTCAGAGGGGGCGGCCAACCCGCTTTCCTTGTTATCAGGTGCAAGGTAAACTGCGCCATCTTTTAACTGGCGCGCAACAAAAACAATGAAAGTCCTGACCGTCGATTACCGCTCACCCGATGCGGCCCAACGCTTCACCGAATCCCTGCGAACCACCGGCTTTGGCGTGCTGACCAACCACCCCATTCCGAAAGAGCTGGTGCAGTCCATCTACGACAACTGGTATCGCTTCTTCATGAGCGAGCAGAAGCAGGATTTCCTGTTCAACCGCGAGACCCAAGATGGCTACTTCCCCCCCTCGGTCTCCGAGGTGGCCAAGGGCCATAGCCAGAAAGACATCAAGGAGTACTTCCACATCTACCCCTGGGGCCAGATGCCACAAGAACTGAAGGTGCAGGCGATGGAGTACTACCGCCTCGCCAACGGTCTGGCCGCCGAGCTGCTGGGCTGGGTGGAGCAGTACACCCCGGCCGATATCGCCGCTCACTACAGCTGCCCCCTCTCCTCGATGATCGAAGAGAGCCAGAAGACCCTGCTGCGGGTGCTGCACTATCCGCCGTTCAATGGTACCGAGGAGCCGGGCGCCATCCGCGCCGCCGCCCACGAGGATATCAACCTGCTCACCATTCTCCCCGCCGCCAACGAACCGGGGCTGCAGGTGAAGGGCTCCGATGGCGAATGGATGGATGTGCCGTGCGACTTTGGCACCCTCATCATCAACATCGGCGACATGCTGCAGGAAGCCTCTCGCGGCTACTACCCCTCCACCACTCACCGCGTCATCAACCCGACCGGTGGCAGTGCCGCCAAGTCGCGTATCTCCCTGCCGCTGTTCCTCCACCCGCGCCCGGATGTGGTGCTCTCCGAGCGCCATACCGCTCACAGTTATCTGATGGAGCGGCTGCGGGAGCTCGGGGTGCTCTAATCCACCGACGAGCCGTTGTCAGAGACCAAACCGGAGCAATCTCGCTCCGGTTTTTATTTGGTGGCAGGATTGGGCAAAAAACAGAATTAAATTAGTCAATCGTGCCAATAAATCGCATTTACACCTGATAACCGTCGTAGTGATTGCGCCGTGACCTCCGTAACATGAGCGCCATTCTGCCCCTGCCCAGGGGCGCTCGATTGGAGTTCTTATGAAGCAGTCCCAATGGTCATCCCGACTCGGCTACATCCTCGCCGCAGCGGGTTCCGCGGTCGGTATCGGCGCAATCTGGAAATTCCCCTATGTCACCGCCGTCAACGGCGGCGGCGCCTTCCTGCTGGTCTTTCTGCTGTTCAGCTTCACCCTGGGGGTGGCGGTACTGATGGGGGAAACCCTGCTCGGCAGCATGAGTCGCCGCGGGGTAGTCGGAGCCTTCTCCGATCTGCTCGGCAAACAGTGGCGCTGGGTTGGGGTAATGGGGGTGATCTCTACCCTGCTCATCTACTGCTTCTACAGCGTGGTGGGCGGCTGGACCCTGGGCTATACCGGTATGGCCATCTCAGGTCAGCTCAACCATGGGGATGCGGCGGCCCTCACCGCCCGCTTCAATGACTATGTCAGCGGCGACGTCTGGCCAATCCTCACTCACCTGCTGTTTGCCGCCCTCACCTGGATGGTGGTGCAAGGCGGCATTCAGAAAGGGGTGGAGCGCACCCTGCGATGGATGATGCCGGCCCTGTTCCTGATGATCCTGATGCTGGTCGCCTTTGGCCTCACCCTGCCCAATGCGATGGCGGGAGTACGTCACTTCCTGATGCCCGACTTCAGCAAGCTGGGGATGTCCGGCGTGCTCGATGCCATGGGGCTGGCCTTCTTCTCCCTCTCCATCGGTCTGGGCATTCACACCACCTACGGCGCCTATCTGCCGACCAGCGAAGGGGTTGGTCGCTCCAGCCTCTGGGTGGTGCTGCTGGCCAGCATGGTGGCGGTACTGGCGGGGCTGATGATTTTCCCGGTGCTGGCCTCGACCGGTATCGACCCGGCCTCCGGCCCCGGTCTCACCTTTATGACCATGCCGGCTGTGTTTCAGCTGCTGCCCTTCGGTCAGGTGCTTGAGGTGATCTTCTTCGCCCTGCTGGTCTTTGCGGCGCTCTCCTCGGCCATCTCCCTGCTGGAGCATTTGCAGTGCTTCCTGTGCGAGACCTGGGGCTGGTCACGCCGCACGGCCTGCAGCGCCATCACTGGATTCGTCATGGTTAGCAGTGTTCCGGTCAGCCTGTCGTTTGGTTCGCTGCAACACGCCACCCTGTTTGGCAAAACCATCTTCGAGTTGCTGGACTTTGTTACCTCCAACCTGATGATGCCGCTGTTCGGCCTGATGCTGACGCTGCTGCTGGGTTGGAAGCTGGGACGCAAGGCGCTGCCGCAGGGGATTGCCAGCCACTGGCATCACTTGCTGATGAACTGCTGGCGCTGGATTGCCCCCTTGCTGATCGGCGGGATCTTGATTCGCGGTCTGGTGTGACGGTTACTCTTCGCGGGTGGGCTCATCGGCCCGCCCCTGGGCGGCTCTGACGGCATCCAGGGCATGCTGCCAGCGGGTGATCTCGGCATCATCCGTTCCCTTGGAAAAGACGATATAGAGACCGGCCTGATGGAGCAGCACGCCACTGCTGACGATGCTGCGCCGGGATAACCCCATCTTGTCGAGGGTGGCCTCCATCACCAGCTCCGCCATCGGCAAGGCATCGATCTTGCCCAGCATCAGCCGCTCTATCGCCTCCCCGACTGTCTTGTAGCGCACCAGATTGGTGTAGCCCTCATGGGTCAGCCGCACGTCATCGGCATTACCCAGCACGACCCCCACTCTGGGCAGATCCCGCAGCTGTGCCAGCGAGGTCAGCGGGTGGCGACTATCCGGCGCCTGATAGATAAAGACCCGATTGATAAAGAGCGGGCCAACCCATTTGAAATGGGACTCCCGCTCCGGGAGCCGCTGTACCACGAACAGTCCATAGCCGGGCTCGACCCGTGCCAGCGCCAGCGCCCGCTTGAGCGGGTAAATCCGCACCGGATAGCGGGTGCCAAGCTCCTCCTGCACCTCATCAATCAAACGAATGGCGAAGCCATCAAGCTTGCCATCGCGGTATTCGGTAAAGGGGGGTAAGTCGTGACTCAGCAGGGTTAATCCGGACTGCGCCGACACACTCAGGCTGATCAGTAACCAGGGCAGCATCATCCATCTCATACGACATCCTGTATCATCGTTGTCCCCGTCAGTGCCATGTCGCGGTCACTAGTTCCAGAAGAAGCTACGTCGATTATCGCCCAGTAAATAGCCACAAGGTAGAAAAGATGCTGCCCTGCGAGGTTCCCCACATTGAGTTGTACGTACAGTCAGAGTGGTGACAGCGGCACACATAAAAAATTTTTGATTTTATGTGTCAATTATTCTTTCCATGGTTTAGGCTGTTCCCTCATTCATTAGCCAGGTTGCCACCTCATGTCTGCCATCCTCGTGCTGTTTGGTCGATTTTTTAGCTCGCAAGAGAGGTGACCTTGCACGCACAGTTTTTCTGAATGTTCATTGCAAAGGTCGCCTCAGGCGGCCTTTTTTATGGTCTGTCGTTTATTGCTACAGAGGAGTATTGCTTCGATGTCGTGTTACCCGGAGGTTGTATGAGCCAGGTTCAGTGGTCTTCCCGTCTCGGTCATGTGCTGGCCGCAGCAGGCACAGCGATTGGCCTTGGTGCCATCTGGAAGTTTCCCTATGTGACCGCCACCAATGGCGGTGGCGCCTTCCTGCTGGTGTTTCTGCTGTTTAGCTTCACCCTGGGGGTAGCGGTACAGGTCGGCGAAACCCTGCTCGGCAGCCATAGCCAGCGCGGGGTGCTCGGCGCTTTTCGCAAACTGGTGGGGCCGAACTGGCGCTGGATGGGGTATATGGGGATCGCCTGCGGCTTCTTTATCTACAGCTTCTACAGCGTGGTGGGCGGCTGGACCGTGGGTTACGCCGCGCTGGCGATGGCTGGCAAGCTCAACCTGAGCGAGGGGAGTGCCCTCACCGCCCTGTTCAACGGCTATGTCAGCAACCCCTGGTGGCCGGTGCTGACCCATCTGATTTTCGCAGGCCTGACCTGGTGGTTCGTGCAGGGGGGTATTCAGAAAGGGGTTGAGCGGGCACTGCGCTGGATGATGCCCGCGCTCTTCATCATGATGTTGCTGCTGGTTGGGGTCGGTCTCTCCATGCCGGGCTCCATGGCGGGTGTACGCCAGCTGCTGCTGCCGGACTTCTCCATGCTGACCGGCCAGAGCGTGCTGGACGCGCTGGGACTGGCCTTCTTCTCCCTCTCCATCGGGCTAGGGGTACACACGACCTATGGCGCCTACCTGCCCAATAGCGAAGGGGTACTGCGCTCCGGGGTCTGGGTCGTCACCCTGGCAAGCCTGATCTCGGTACTGGCAGGGCTGATGATCTTCCCGGCGCTGGCCTCCACCGGTATCGACCCTACCGCAGGGCCCGGGCTCACCTTTATGACCATGCCTGCCGTGTTCAGTCATCTGCCGTTCGGTCAGGGGCTGGGGGTGGTCTTCTTCCTATTGCTGCTGGTCGCTGCCCTCTCCTCCTCTATCTCCATGCTTGAGCATCTGGTGCGCTTTACCACCGAGGAGTGGGGCTGGTCGCGTCGTGGCGCCTGCCGGGTGTTGACCCTGCTCATCATGGCCTCCGGCATTCCGGTGAGTCTGTCGTTCGGCCCCTGGAGTGATCTGACCCTGTTTGGCAAGACCATCTTCGAGCTGCTCGACTATCTCACCTCCAACCTGATGATGCCGCTGTTTGGTCTGGTGCTGACCCTGCTGCTGGGCTGGCGACTGGGTGATGCCATATTGCCTGCGGGCCTGTCACCCACCCTGCGTCTGGCGCTGCTCTGGTGCTGGCGCGTGGTGGCGCCGCTGCTGATCAGCGGGATCCTGATCCGCGGGATCATGTAACGCTTTGCGAATCCGTGCGGGCAGGCCTTGGCCTGCCCTTTTTATTGCTGGCGTTTGCTTTATTACAGGCGTTCATATGAGCAGCATCACGATGGACAGGAGTGAAGTCAGTGGCCGTCGAACAATCTCGGAAGAGCAGGATGAAGAAGGATCGGAGTGGCAGAGTGGCACAATAAGAGGTGGCGTTCGGCTCGCCACAACGGCAACAGAAGAAGCTGGAGTACTGAATTGAGGGCAAAAAAAAACCCCATCTTAGTGGGGACTTTCTCTGCAACCGCAGCTGATATCTCAGGCTCGCTTGCGAATATGGTGGTCGTTACTGGGATCGAACCAGTGACCCCCTCCTTGTAAGGGAGGTGCTCTCCCAGCTGAGCTAAACGACCT